>JANNUM010000429.1:0-7408 GCA_031395235.1 Chloroflexota bacterium | reverse complement strand
CGGCGCTGATCCTTGCGCTCGCGATCGCCGGCGTGCTCGGGCCGAGCATCACGAGCGTGATGATCGGGATCGTCGCGGTCGCGTGGGCGGATTACGCGCGCGTGATGCGCGGACAAGTCTTGTCCGCACGAGAGCGGCAATACGTCGAGGCGGCGCGTGCCATTGGCGTGCGGAACACGCGCATCCTCGCGCGGCATCTTTTGCCGAACGTCCTGCCGCCGATCCTGGTGCTGGCAAGCCTTGAAATGGGCGGGCTCATCCTGGCTATCTCAGGCTTGTCGTTCCTGGGCCTAGGTGCCCAGCCTCCTACACCGGAGTGGGGGGCGATGTTGAATGACGGCCGCTCGTTCATCGCGGCGGCGCCGCAGCTGATGGTCTATCCGGGTCTCGCGATCAGCATCGTCGTCGTTGGGTTCAATCTGCTGGGCGACGGCCTGCGCGACGCGTTCGACCCGCACCTGCGGATCTGAGGGTGCTCGCGCTAACGACTCGGCGTGGCTCTATCGAGCTGCTGCTCTTCGGACTCCTGCGCTGAAACGCACCCGCAGCGGCAGCCGCAAGACGACTCGGATATACCCTCCCCCTGGGGGAGGGGGTATAATGGTTCCACGATGAAGCTTGGTTTGGGTGTCCTCGGAGGTGCGACATGACAGTGGAGAAGGCGGAGCTCGCGAAGCGATTGTCGTCGATCGAGGGTCATGTACGGGGGATCCGGAAGATGCTCGAGGATGACACGTACTGCGTCGACGTGCTGAAGCAGACCTATGCCGTAGAGCGCGCCCTCCAACGGTTCGAGAGCGAGCTGCTGCGCGGGCATCTCGCGACCTGCGTCCCGGCCGGCTTCAAGGACGGCCGGAACGACCAGATGGTCGAGGAGCTCGCGGGCATCTTCGAGATCGCGCATCGGTAGGGAGAGCGCTTTGACCGTCGACACGAAACCCACGGACACGACCGACCTCACCTTCGGCGTCACCGGCATGACCTGTGCGTCGTGCGTGCGCCGAATCGAGAAGGCGCTCTCCAAGGTCGAGGGAGTCCAGGAGGCGAACGTCAACCTTGCGACCGAGAAGGCGCGCGTCGTCTTTGATCCCGCGAAAGCAGGACGCGAGCAGCTGCAGAAGGCGGTCGAGAAGGCCGGCTATGGCGTGCGCGAGATGCCGCGTCCACAGGCGACGCAGGCGGCTCCGTCGCGCGTGGAACTTCCATCGAGCGGCGACATGACGCTGTCCGTAGAAGGGATGACCTGCGCTTCGTGCGTGCGCCGCATCGAGAAGGCGCTGTCGAAGGTGGAGGGGGTCCAGGAGGCCACCGTCAACCTTGCGACCGAGAAGGCACGCGTGGTGTTCGATCCGTCGAAGGCGGGCCTCGACCAGTTCCGCGCGGCGGTGGAGAAGGCCGGGTACAAGCTCGGTGCCATGGCGGTCGCGCCCGTCGCCGGGATTGGTGCCGAGGCGATTGAGGCACCTTCGCTGTATGCGGAGGAGGACGCACACGATCGCGAGCGCCAACGTGAGCTCGACGAGCTTGGTCGCAAGTGGCGGGTCTCACTCGTCCTGGGCGTCGTGATGATGGGCCTCATGTACGTGCCGCTGGACATCGACCTCCGACTGCTGGCGCCAGCACTTCTCGTCGCGGCGACCATCGTGCAGTTCTGGGCGGGTCGCGTCTTCTACGACGCAGCCTGGGCCGCGGGGCGACACGGCACGACCAACATGAACACGCTCGTCGCGATGGGCACGAGCGTCGCGTACGGGTACAGCGCGTTCGTGACGCTGTGGCCGACGCTCGCTGAAGCGTGGGGGTTCCAGTACCACCTCTACTTCGAAGTTTCAGTGATCATCGTCGCGCTCATCCTGCTCGGCCGCTGGATGGAGGCGCGCGCGAAGAAACAGACCTCCGCGGCGATCCGCGCCCTCATGGGGCTGCAGGCCAAGACCGCGCGAGTGATCCGCGACGGCACCGAGCGCGACGTTCCGATCGAGCAGGTCCGGGTCGGCGATCTGGTACGCGTGCGCCCTGGCGAAAAGGTGCCGGTGGACGGCGTGATCACCGAAGGCCGCTCAGCACTCGACGAGAGCATGCTCACCGGGGAGAGCCTGCCGGTCGACAAGACTGTCGGCGATCAGGTCATCGGCGCGACGCTCAACAGCAGCGGTTCATTCGTCTTCAAGGCGACCAAGGTCGGCCGCGACACGACCCTCGCGCAGATCGTTCGTCTGGTGGAGGAAGCGCAGGGCTCGAAGGCGCCGATGCAGCGCCTGGCGGACACGATCTCGAGCTACTTCGTGCCTGCGGTGCTCGGCGTCGCGGCGCTGACGTTCGTCGGCTGGATGCTGCTCGGACCGGAGCCGCGCATCACGCTCGCGCTCCAGGCCATGATCGCGGTCCTCATCATCGCGTGCCCGTGCGCGCTTGGGCTGGCCACGCCGACGGCGATCATGGTCGGCACGGGCAAGGCCGCGGAGCACGGCGTGCTCGTCCGTGGCGGCGAGGCGCTCGAGATGACCCGCAAGATCGACACGATCGTCCTCGACAAGACCGGGACGCTCACGCGCGGTAAGCCCGCGGTCACTCAGGTCGTCGCGACGAACGGGCTTGGCGAACGCGATCTGCTTCGCCTTGCGGCCGCGGCCGAGGTCGGCTCGGAGCACCCGCTCGGCGAAGCGATCGTCGCGCATGCCCGAGCCGCGGGTATCGAGCTGCCGAAAGCAGAACAGTTCGAAGCCCTCTCGGGCCGCGGCGTGCAGGCGCGGATCGAAGGCCAGGACCTGATCCTCGGCAACCTGGCGCTGATGCGCGAACGAGGCGTCGCGCTCGACGGTCTGGTCGACCGCGCGCGGCAGCTCGCCTCCACTGGCGCGACGCCGATGTACGTGGCGATCGGCTCGCAGGCCGCAGGACTCATCGCCGTCGCCGACACGATCCGGCCCGAGTCCAAGGAGGCTGTCGAGCAGCTCGCGGCGCTCGGGCTCGAGGTCTGGATGCTCACCGGCGACAACCAGGCGACCGCCGAGGCGATCGCGCGCGAGGCGGGGGTCACGAACGTGCTCGCGGAGGTGCTGCCGGCGCAGAAGAGCGACAAGATCAAGGAGCTGCAGGCGCAGGGTCGGGTGGTCGCGATGGTCGGCGACGGCATCAACGACGCGCCCGCGCTCGCGCAGGCCGACCTCGGCATCGCGATCGGCACCGGCACCGACGTGGCGATGGCCGCGTCGGACATCACGCTCATCGGCGGCGACCTGCGCACGATCGTGACGGCGATCGCGCTGTCGCGGAAGACGGTGGGCGTGATCAGGCAGGGACTCTTCTGGGCATTCGCCTACAACGTGCTGCTCATCCCGGTCGCGATGGGCGCGCTCTATCCGGTCTTCCGCGTCATGCTCAATCCCGTCCTCGCGGCCGCGGCGATGGCCATGTCGAGCGTGAGCGTCGTCACGAATGCGCTGCGCCTGCGTGGCTTCAAGCGGCCCGCAACCGCCCACGAGATCCTGCACCCACCCATTCGCAGCCGCGTTGGCGAGTACGCCTACCTGGTGGGCATCGCGCTCATCGCGCTCGCGATCGGTGTCGCGGCCCTCATGTTCGCGAGCGCCGGCGGTCCGATGGACCCCAACATGCAACACCCACTGGGTTAAAGGAGAGATCTTCATGGCAAAGGTCACGCTCAACGTTCCCGACATCTCTTGCGAGCACTGCGAGCGGACGATCACCAACGCGCTCACGCCCGTTGAGGGCGTGCGCGCGGTGCGGGTGGACATCCCGACCAAACGCGTCGAGGTCGAGTACGACGACGCTGCGATCGACGTGAACAAGATGAAGGGCATCCTCCAAGAGGAGGAGTACCCCGTCGAGTCCGTCAGCAGCTAATTCCGCGCATCGCTAGGAGGTAACCATGGAACGCGATCCGGTCTGCGGTATGGACGTGGATCCCAAGACGGCCAAGCACACCGCGCAGCACGAAGGGAAGACCTTCTATTTCTGCAGCCCCGGCTGCAAGAAGACGTTCGAAGCTGATCCGCACCGCTACGGCCATTCCCCCGCGCGCTGATGGCTGACGCGGGCGACGGGCTCGACACCGAGCACGGGCCGCAGCACAAGGGCTGCCCGACCTGTGATCCGGTGGGCGGCGTCGCTCCGCGCTCGCGTCACGCGCTTTCCGTCGTGCGCCTCCAGGCGCGCGGCGAGGATTTCAAGATCGTCCAGGTCGTCGGCAATCTCTTCGTCTGCTCGAAGGCGAACGGGAACTGCTGCTGCGGCTGGGCCGAGAAGGGGCGCATGTCCTTCGACAACACGCTCTGGTCGGACGAATGGGAGCGGCGCCGGATCCGGCACCGCGTCCATCTGACATTCTCCGGCTGCCTGGGTCCGTGCGCCGTCGGCAACAACGCGCTCCTGCAGATTCACGGGCGGTCGATCTGGTTCAAGGACCTGAACTCGACGGCGTTCGCACCCGCCGTCTTCGATTACATCGAGGCGATGCTGGCGGCGGGTGGCGTGCTGCCTGTGCCGGCCGCGCTCTCCGACCACGTCTATCAGCGTTACGTGACCTCGACCGACGGAAAGCAGACGCTCGTCTTCGGCGAGCCGGCACTCGACGGCGATGGCTTCGAGGGCCTTGATCCGGTGTGCCTCATGTCGGTCGACAGCGCGACCGCGCGCCATCGTGTCGAACACGATGGACAGACGTATGCCTTCTGCGCTCCGTCGTGCAAGAAGCTGTTCATCGCCGATCCGGAGGCGTACCTATCAGGAGCAGCGTCGAGTCCGATGATCCCGTAGCGGTAAAGGCGGCGACATGATGCCCGTTGACTCCGGTGGCGCGCAGCCCGCAGCGAGTGCTGGTCGCGCTACGGCGATCGCGGGATTCGCCTTCGGCCTCGCACTTGTTGTTCTGATCGGCGGTCTGGTCCTGGCATTCGGGTCACCGGTGTACAACGCCAACTGCCTCAGCTGTCACCTTGGTCCGACCGGTGGGAGCATCCGGACGATCCCCCGCGCCATAACGCGAACGGGCACACGTGGCATCACCCGGACTGCGCGCTCAGGACGATGGTCCGCGAGGGATCGGCGGGGATCGTCGCGGTCAGCAGGTCGGTCCTGCCGATGCAGCCGTTCAAAGGGCAGCTCTCGCCCGAGGACATCGACGCGGTGATCGCGTACGTCAAGACGATGTGGACGCCCGCGCAGCGTCAGGCGCAGGCGAGCTTCACTCGCGAGATGTGTTTTGAGGGAACCGCATAGCTCCGATCGAGGCACGTGGTCGCGATCAACGTGACTGCGCGTAGCGGACCGTGATGGGTCCGGAGTAGGCCGGCAGCCGCAGGTCGCCAGCCGTGGCGACGTCGAAACGCAGACCGAATCCGCGCTCACGCACTCGCAGATCAGCCAGCTCGTCCGGTTGGTTCAACGCGCGCAAAAGCGTCTCGACGGGGCCGACGATCGCGATGACGAAGGGCGGAGACATGAGCGTGCCGTTGATCTGGATCGTCGCCCCGGCGCACGCCGACGCGCCGGTGATGCGCTCACCGTTGATCGCGATCCCGCGCGCGCCGCCCTTCCACGCGACGTTGATCACGTCAGTGAGATCCTCGCTATGCACGATCGCCCGCGCTATGAGCTGGGGACTGCGGCTCGGTGGAAGTCGCGCGTCATCCAACGTAACGATCACGCCAGACCCGTTCAGCGGCGTGATCCCAGCGGCGATCTTCATTTCGTCGATCTCGCGCTGCAGGTCGGCGGCACTGCCGCCCAGGCGGGCTGCTTCTTCCTGGACAGCGTCGAGCGCCGCGCGTGCCTGCAGGAGCTCGCGCTTGAGCACCTCCTGTTCGCGCTGCATCGCGATCGCGATCTGCGTGAGATGAACGCTCTCCAGCGATGTGTAGCTGGATACGAAGGGCGTCCGGCGAGCCTGTGTTTGTATCTGTGTCACCGCGGCCAGGCCGAGAAGGAACGCGGGCACGACGAGCACGACGGCGACCCGCGCCGCGCGGTTGGCCTTGGTGAGCGGATCCACTTCTCGAGCGTACTACTCGTGATTCACGAATTGACGAGCACCGACCTGCCTGCGGCGCTGTCCGTAATATATGAGCGTGCGCGCAGATATGGAATTGACGCCCGAGCGCTGCGAGGTCGAGTGCCTTCATCCGGAGCACGTGCGACCGCTCCTGGGCAAGGTCATAAGCAGCGACGACGCCGATGCGGTCGTCGGCACGTTCGAGCTGCTCGCGGATCCGACCCGTGCGCGCATCCTGCACGCGCTTGCGCTGACGAGAGAGCTTTGCGTATGCGACCTGGCGCTGCTGCTAGGTCTGAGTCAATCCGCGATCAGCCATCAGCTTCGATTGCTTCGCGATCGCCGAGCAGTCCGCCGTCGGAGATCCGGTCGCATCGTTTACTACGCGCTGGCGGACGCGCACGTGCGGGGTCTGCTTCGTGAAGGGGTGACACACGCGCGCGAAGGTGCTGCGCTCCTTCGCCGCACCGCGTCAGGGCGACGATGACGCCTTCGCGCAGCGCCGCGGCTCGGAGTCGCGACCGCCTCAGGGTGGTGTTCGGTGTGAGCGCCGCCACTTTGGTGCTGGAGGTCATCGGCGGCCTCGTCACAGGCAGCCTCGCGCTTCTTGCCGATGCCGGTCACGTGTTCACGGACGTTGCCGGAGTCGGTCTGGCGCTCTTCGCGATCTGGCTCGCCGCGCGGCCGGCATCGCCCACGCGCAGCTTCGGCCTATACCGCGTGGAGATCCTCGCGGCCGTCATCAATGGCGTTCTCCTCTTTGGGATCGCCGGCTTCGTCCTGTTCGAGGCGTGGCGTAGGTTCTTCGAGCCGTCGGACATCGCCACGACCCCGATGCTCGCGATCGCGACGATCGGGCTGGTCGCGAATATCTTCTCGGCGTGGTTGCTGCGCGTGCACCAACGGACCAGCCTGAACATGCGCGGCGCTTACTTGGAAGTGCTGGGGGATGCGCTCGGCTCGCTCGCGGTCATCGCCGCCGCGGTCGTGGTAGCGATAACCGGCCTCCGGCAAGCGGACGCCGTGGCTTCCGCGCTCATCGGGCTGTTCATCCTGCCGCGGACGTTCAACCTGTTGCGCGATGCGGTAGACATACTTCTCGAGGCGACTCCGCGCGGATTGGACATGTCCGAGGTCCGTCGCCATCTCCTCGAGGCCCCGGGCGTGACGGATGTCCACGATCTGCATGCCTGGACGATCACGAGCGGTATGCCGGTGGTCTCCGCCCACGTCGTTACCTCTCCTGGTGCCGAACCCGCGGCGGTGCTGGACGCGCTGTGCCGCTGCTTGTCCGGCGCGTTCGACATCGAGCACTCGACCTTCCAGCTCGAAACACCCAACCGCGAGCCCCTTGAGAAGGAGCCACACGCGTGACGAGCCCCGCCGTAGCAGACG
>JANNUM010000290.1:0-2873 GCA_031395235.1 Chloroflexota bacterium | reverse complement strand
TGCCGCTGCCCGAGCAAGGTCGGGGCCTCGACGACGTCGATGGTCTGGTGGAGGCGGTCGTGCGGATCGGAGACGCCGAGGTCGCTGCGTAGGCGGATCAGCGTCTCAGTTCGAAGGCGAGGTCGTTACCGCAGGGCGTAGTAGCTCGGCGCCGAGCTTCGCGAGCTCGACGAGGGTCCGTGAGCGCAGCAGATCGTGGCGCCACCAGAGGTTCGGATCCCAGTCCGGATCGCGCGCGGGATAGTTGCGCAGCACGAGGCTGGCGGGCTCGAACGAGCGCGCGAACAGGAGCGCCGCGCGACGCTGGTGGTACGGGCTGGTCACGAGGATCGCCGAGCGCAGCTTGCGCTGGACCATCAACTTGGCGACCTCGGTCGCGTTCTCTTCGGTGGTGGCCGAGGCGGGCTCGATGAGCGTCGCGTTCTCCGGCACACCCTGAAGCAACGCCTCGCGGCGCATGATCTCGGCCGAGCTCACGGAATCGGGATCGATCGCCGCGCCCGAGAAAACGATGATCGGCGCGTAGCCCTGCTTCCAGAGCGCGATCGCGGTGTTGGCGCGTGCGCCGGTGTCACCCGAGATCGCGACGATCGCGTCGGCCTTCTCGAGCGGGTCCTCGACCGCAAGCGCATGGCCGACCGCCGCGAGTGCGAACACACCCAGTCCGACGGTCAACACGATGCCGACGAGGAGTCCGATGATGAAGCCGCGCATAGATCGAGGCTAGCGGTGAGGAACGATGTCGCGCGTCAGGCGGGCGCCGCGGGGGCGGACGGTGGGGCGTTGCGGCGCGCCTCGAAGCACTCCGAGCAATACACGGGTCGGTCGGTCCGGGGCTCGAACGGCACCTGCGCCGGCTTGCCGCAGTTGCTGCAGATGACGTCGTGCAGGTTGGCGGACCTCGCGGCCGCGCGCTCGGCCTTCGCCTTCTTCCGGCAGTCGGGACACCGCTGGGGTTCGTGGAGCAGACCCTTCTGCTGGTAGAACTCCTGTTCCCCCGCGGTCCACACGAAGGCATTGCCGCATTCGCGGCACGTGAGCGACTTGTCGGCGAAGGCTGTGGTCATCGCGTCGGTTTCCGCGCGAAATCGTACGCCGGGCGGTCAAGCGGACGACGCCGTCCGACGCAGCCCCTGGGCGAGCGCGGTGCGCGGCTCCCAGAGGCCGTCGCGCTTCGCCCGCGACGCGTCCACGCACGAGCGCTGGACCTCGGCCGGACGCTCGGGGGCTTTGGTGATGCCGGGAGGGGACCCCAGGATCTCGGCCATCGCGGCGATGAGCTCGTTCACGCTCGTCGCCACGCCGGTCCCGATGTTGTAGACGCCCTTCCAATTGCCGGCGAACGCCGAGAGGACCGCGTCGACGACATCGCCGACGTACATGTAGTCGCGCTCCGCGGTGCCGTCGCCGAACAGCGTGAGCTTCTCGCCACGCCGCCACCGACCGAGGAAGATCGCGATGACCCCGCCCTCGAGGTCCTGCCGCTGACGCGGGCCGTAGACGTTGGCGAGCCGCAGCGTGATGTTCGGGATCTCCGCCGCCGCCACGATCTGCTCGGCCTCGGCCTTGAATTTCCCGTAATTCGACGCGGGATCCACCGGAACGGCCTCCGACGCGCAGGCCTCGGTCTCGCCGTAGATCGCGCCGCCGGTCGAGATGTTGACGAGCATCTGCGCGTGCAGCTCCTCCGCCAGGCGGACGACGTTGCGCGTCCCTTCGACGATCACGCGCCGATAGAGGTCGGGCTTCTCCATGGACTCGACGACCTTGGTGCGCGAGGCGCAGTGCACGACGGCGTCGAAACCTTCCCCGCGTAGCGCCTCGCGAAGCGCCTTCGCGTCCGAGACGTCGGCGACGCGGAGCGCGATGTCCGGCGCGAGGTTGTCGCGGTCGCCGGTGGAGATATCGTCCACGACGACGACCAGATCGCCGCGCGCCTCGAGCGCATCAACGATCGTGCTGCCGATGAAACCGGCGCCGCCGGTGACCAGAACGCGCATTCGTGCTCCCTTTTTCCACAACTGTGGACAACGTCCGGTGGATACGGCCGCGAGCGCCCGAAAAGCGGTGGACCGTCGCGGCGAGGTTCTGGGGATAGTGTCCTAGCCGAGCCCACCCTTCTCAGTCACCCTTTGGTCCTATCGCGATCGACCCCCCATACGCATTTCATCCGTATTTCTGGGCGCATTGACACCGAACGTATGTTCTAAGGTAACGATGACCCTGCACATGGAGGCGGCGTGACGTTAGAGAGTCCCGAACGAGCGCTTCCGTTTGACGAGTCTGCCGAGCAGCACGTGCTCGGCAGTCTCCTCATCGACCGCGACGCGATCTTCAAGGTCGCCGACCTTCTCGGGAAGGACGACTTCTACCTCGCCAAGCACCAGCGCATCTACGGGACGGTGCAGGCGCTGCTCGAGCGCCGCGAGCGCATCGATCCGCTCACCGTGCAGGTGGAGCTGGCGCGCCGCGAAGAGCTCGACCGCGTCGGCGGGCCGGCGTATTTACGGGAGCTCACCGAGCTCGTGCCCACGGCGGTGGAGATCGAACGGCACGCCCGCGTCGTGCGCGACCGCGCGATCCTGCGCCGTCTGCTCGGCGCGGCCACCGCTGTCGCGGCGGACGCGTACGGCGAACCGACGGACATACCGCTCGCGCTCGATCGGGCCGAGCAGCGCATCTTCGCGCTTCGCGACGAATCGGCGAACGCGCAGCTCCGGCACATCCAGGCCGCGCTGCAGGAGAACTTCGACCACTTGAGCCAGCGGATGGAGAAGCCGTACGAGGTGAGCGGCATCCCCTCGGGCTTCCGCGAGATCGACTTCTACACCGAGGGTTTCTCCGCCGGCGACCTCGTCGTCATCGCGGCGCGC
>JANNUM010000396.1:0-2022 GCA_031395235.1 Chloroflexota bacterium | reverse complement strand
GTAGATCTGCTTGCCGTCGGCTCGCGCACGCGAACGACGAGTTCGCCTTCATGCTCATCGACGGCGGCCGTCTCTACGACAAGGACGTCAAGACCTGGACGTTCATCAGCGCCGAGGCTGTCAGCGGTCTCGAGAGATGGGTCGCGCTGGCGAAGGAAAAGGTCATGCCGCCCGACTTCCTCACGCTGAACCCAAACGACGCGCAGGCGCGGTTCATCAGCGGCGACATCGCGATCCTCCAGCGTCCGAGCGCGATGAACGCTGTCCTCAACGCCGACGCGAGCTGGAAGTACGGCACGAACTGGGAGATCGCCAACTTCCCGAAGGGAAAGACCGAGCAGACCGCCTGGGGCGGTGTGGGCTTCATCGCCGTGCGAGAGCAGCAGGACGCCGACAAGAAGGCCGCCGCGCACGCGTTCGCCAAATACCTCACCGGCCCCGAGATCGGTCCGGACCTGAAGAAGATGAGCCCACCGATCGAGTACTGGCTCGCGCCGGCCGCCCGCACGACGGCGGCCGGGATCTACGGCGAGTACCACGCCGCGAAGGCGAAGGTCGCGAAGATGGGCTCCTTCACCTACGTGTTGCCGAACGTCCGCACCTGGTCGGAGATCGACCAGAAGCACCTGCGGCCGGCGCGCGACGCGGCGCTCGAAGGGAAGAAGACGCCGAAGCAGGCGTTGGACGAGGTGGCGGTGGCCGCGCAGCGGCTGCTGGACGAAGCGAACAAGTAATTGCGCGCCGCGCTGCGGCGCCACGCCTGGTCCTATCTCTTCGTCCTGCCGACGTTCTCGCTGTTCGTGGTCTTCACGCTCCTGCCCGTGGTGCAGGCGTTCGGGCTGTCGCTACAGAGCGCGACGATCGTCGGCGGCGAGTGGATCGGACTCCAGAATTTCGTCACGCTCGCGGAAGACCCGGTCTTCCGACAGGCGCTGGGAAACACCGTTCTCTACTCGCTGGTCGTCGTCGCGGCCCAACTGTCGCTCGCGCTCGTCGTCGCGAGCCTGATCCAGCCGCTCGGCCGTAAGAGCCAAACGTTCTACCGCGCGCTCTTCTATCTGCCGCTGGTGAACTCCGCGATCCTCGTCGCGATGGTCTGGCGCTGGATCTTCAACCCGAATCCCTTCGGTCTCGCGAACACCGTGCTCGGGGCCGTCGGATTCGAGCCGCTGCTCTGGATCGGTAGCTCCGATCAGGCGCTCGCCGCGGTCATCCTGAGCGCGGTCCTCACGATCCCCGGCGGCGGGGTCGTCCTCTACTCGGCCGCCATGGGCTCGTTGCCGAGGGAGCTCTACGAAGCGGCGGAGGTCGAGGGCGCCGGCGCGTTCACGAAGTGGTGGTACATCACCATCCCGCTGCTCAAGCCCACGACGCTGTACCTGCTGGTCATCTACACGATCCTCGCGTTCCAGGTCTTCGAGCGCGTGTACGTCATGACGAACGGCGGCGGCCCGAACAACGCGACGATCACGATCGTCCAGCTCGTCTACAGCACCGCGTTCCAGTTCGGCCGCTACGGCCTCGCCAGCGCGATGGCCGTCGTCCTCTTCATCATGGCCTTCGCCGTCGCGGTCGTGCAGTTCCGTTCGCTGCGGTCCGATGTCGAGTATTAGGACCAGGCTCCCGGTCCACGTCATCCTGCTCGCCGCCGGGCTGCTCTCGCTGTTCCCGCTCTACTGGCTGTTCCTCACCTCGGTCAGTCCGGCCCAGTACGTCGTGAAGGTGCCGCCGGAGATCGTGCCGCGCGAGCTCACGCTGAGCAATTACCAGCGCCTGTTCGAAACGACGCCCATCGTGCGCTGGCTCGTGAACACGGTCGTCATCGCCGGCGTGATCACGACCTTCCACCTGCTGTTCGACAGCATGGCCGGCTACGCGTTCGCGAAGCGGCGCTTTCCCGGAAAGAACCTCATGTTCTGGCTCGTCGTGAGCACGCTCACGGTGCCCGCGCAGGTCACGCTGATCCCGGTGTTCTTCATCCTCCGCACCATCGGTCTCCTCGACACGTATCCGGGCGTCATC
>JANNUM010000394.1:0-3362 GCA_031395235.1 Chloroflexota bacterium | reverse complement strand
CACCGGCTACCTGAACAGCGCTCTTAACGGCCTCGGTCTCACGACCGACCCGATCAACTTCCTCTCCTACGAGAACATGCACCTCCTGCTCGGCACGGTCATCGTGGCCGAGTCGTGGCGCGCCACCGCCATCGTGCTCGTCATCCTCCTGGCCGGCCTCCAGCTCATACCGCGCGAGTATTTCGAGGCCGCGGATCTGTTCGGCGCGTCTCGCTGGAAGCGAACGCTCCTCATCGTGCTGCCGATGCTCCGGCCGAGCCTGCAGTCGGCGCTCATCATCCGCACGATCTTCGCGTTCCAGACCTTCGCCGTCGTGCTGGCGCTCGCGGGTCGGCAGCTGCCGGTGCTCTCGTACGAGGCCTATGACTGGTACTACAACAACCGGAACGAGTTCATCGCGGCCGCATTCGCCGCGCTCATCCTGTTGATGACGATGACCGTCGTCTTCTTCTACCTACGCCTCTTGCGCGTCAAAGACGCGGAGATCCAGCGATGACCGCAGCGGCGGCCCCCGCGAGGCGCGCGAGCCTCACCCGTCGCACGGTCATCGATCGCGTCCTTCTATACGGCGCGGCCATCTTCCTCGCGGCCTGGACGCTGGTGCCGATCTACCTCGTCGCGCTGGCCGCGTTCAGCAAGAGCGCGGCGGTCTACGACTTCCCGAAGTCCTGGCTGCCGACGCAGTTCTCCACGGACACGATGTCCTTCTTCGTGAACTCGACCGGCGTGCTGCAATCAGTGAAGAACAGCATCATCGTCGCGCTCGGCACGATCGTGGTGAGTCTCGCGATCGGCGCGCCCGCGGGCTACGCTCTTGCGCGGTTCCGTTTCCCTGGCCGCGACATGGTCCATCTCGCCGTCCTCTCATCGAAGATGTTCCCGATCGCGATCCTCTCGATCCCACTCGCCGTGGCGTTCATCAGCCTCGGCCTGTACGACACGCTCCTGGGTGTCGTGATCGTCCATTCGGCGATGGTCCTGCCGTTTGTCGTGATCGTCACCGCCGGCGTCTTCTACAGCGTGTCGCGGGAGCTGGAGGAAGCGGCCATGACGCTCGGCACCTCGCGCTTCGGTGCCTTCATGCGCGTCGCGTTGCCCCTCGCGCTCCCCGGCCTCGCGGCCGCCGCGATCTTCGCGTTCGTGAGCAGCTGGAACGAGGTCTTCGCGGCGACGATCCTCACGGTGCGCGAGCGCACGCTGCCGGCGCACGTCCTGGCGACGCTCAACCAGTCCCCGCTCTATTTCAAATTTGCCGGCGGCTTCTTCATGATCATCCCCTCGCTCTTCTTCATCTTCTTCATGCGCAAGTACCTGTTCAATCTGTGGGGACCGGGAAAGTGAGCTGAGATGGCGAGCGTTTCGTTCGAGACCGTACGGAAGGTGTTCGGCAAGACCACGGCGCTGAAAGATATCGACCTGCTGATCCGCGACGGCGAGTTCATGGTCCTCCTCGGGCCGTCCGGTTGCGGGAAGACCACGCTGCTCCGCTGCCTCGCCGGACTGGAGCGCATCGACGGCGGCACGGTGCGGATCGGCGACCGCGAGGTCTCGGATCTGCCGCCGCGCGATCGCCACATCGCGATGGTGTTCCAGTCGTACGCGGTCTTCCCGCACATGAAGGTGTACGACAACATCGCCTTCGGTCTGCGCATGCGCAAGAAGCCGAAAGCGGAGGTCGAGCGGCGTGTCAAGGAGGGGGCGGCGCTGCTGCAGCTCGAGCCGTTCCTCGATCGGTATCCGGCGCAGCTTTCGGGCGGGCAGCGGCAGCGCGTTGCGGTCGCTCGCGCGATCGTGACCGATGCGCCGGTCCTGCTCATGGATGAGCCGCTCTCCAACCTCGACGCGCTGCTCCGGCTTCACGCCCGCGCGGAGCTGAAACGGCTGCACACCGACGTGAAGCGCACCACCGTTTACGTGACGCACGATCAGATCGAGGCCCTGTCGATGGGCGACCGTATCGCGGTCATGAAGGACGGCGAGATCGTGCAGGTGGACACGCCGGTGGTGCTGTACGACCGCCCCGCGAGCGTCTTCGTCGGGTCGTTCATCGGCTCACCGCCGATGAACTTCATGAAATGCGTCGCGCACGACGGGACCGCGGTCGGGGATGGCTGGCAGATCCCGGGCCCGCCGGGCATGGACGGCAAGGCGCTGCTCCTGGGCATCCGCCCCGAGAGCATCCGCATCGGCGAGGGGCCACTGCGTGGGCGCGTCGTCGTGTCCGAGCCGCTGGGCTCGCACACACTACTCACGGTCAAGGTCGGCGACGATTCACTGAAGGTGGTCGCGCCCGCGGACGACGTCTTCAAGCCTGACCAGATGCTCCAGCTCGCGCCGGAGCCGCACAAGGTCCGGTGGATGGACGAGACGACCGGCAAAGCCGTCGCCGCGCCGAACTGAACCCGACCGCGCCCGCGTCCGCGTCGCCGCGCGACGCACAGCTTTGGACAGCCGCGGCCGCGGTGCTGCGCGCGAACGACGTCGGAGGCTGGACCAAGCCCGCTCCGCGCCTCTATCCACACCAGTGGAGCTGGGACAGCGCGTTCATCGCGATCGGGCTGGCGCATCTCGACCCCGGGCGCGCGCTCGAAGAGCTCGAGCATCTCTTCGACGCGCAGTGGGCGGACGGCAGGGTCCCGCACATCGTGTTCGACCCGAACGTCCCCGACTACTGGCCCGGGCCGGACCTCTGGGCCTCGCGCGAGGTGAGCGCGGCGCCGACCGCGGTCGCGACGAGCGGACTGATCCAGCCGCCGATGCACGCGATCGCGGTATGGCGGATCCTCGCCATCGCGCGCGCGGAGCACGTCAACGAAGATTTGCGTCGCGAGCTGGTCGCGCGCGCCTGCGCGCTTTATCCGAAGCTGCTCGCGTGGCACCGCTACCTCGCGGAACGGCGGGACCCCGAACGCTCCGGTCTCATCACCGTCTACCACCCGTGGGAGGGCACGGATAACACACCACGCTGGGACGCGGCCCTGAAAAGGATCGATTTCGGCGACCTTCCGCCGTATCCGCGGACCGACGTCAGTCTCGTCGATGCCGCGGAGCGTCCCACAAAGGCCGAGTACGACCGCTACCTGTGGCTGGTCGGCCTTCTGCGCGACGCGAAGTACGACGACGAGATCGTGCGGCGCACGCACCCTTTCCTCATCAAGGACGTGCAGTGCAGCGCGATCTTCGTCGCGGCGAACGACGCCCTGGCGTATATCGCGGAGCACGCGGGCGCGCCTGCCGGCGAGCGCGCCGCGATCGCCGAATGGTCGAGGCGTTCGGCCGAGGCCGTTAGAGGCTGCTGGGACCACGGGCTCGAGCTCGCGCTCGACTTCGACCTGCGCGCCGAACGTCCGATCCGCTGCGTG
>JANNUM010000313.1:0-5285 GCA_031395235.1 Chloroflexota bacterium | reverse complement strand
CGGAAAGGAGCGTCACCGGCTAACTTCGAGCTCGTACACGCCGCTGCCGGCGTCGCTCACACTGAACGTGACCTTCCACGAGCCGGCGTCGAGGCCGGGCAGTGTGAAGCGGTAGCGGCCCGGGCCGAGCTCGGCGACATTCTCGACGCCATCCATCGGTCCCGCAATGCCAGGCCCGCCGAACGTCGCGCGCATCTTCTCCCCGATCACCGGATCGCCCTTCGAATCCACCATGACGACATTGATAGTGAGGGGCGCGCCTGCCTGCGGCCGGAACGGCTCCGAGAAGACGATGAGCTGATAGGGCGGTAGCGTGAGGATCTTCGTCGTGGCGTCCTGCCCGGCCGGCTGGGACACGGGCACTGCGAAGAGCGCGTGGATATCTTGCCGTCCGACGAGGCGAACGATCGTCTCGACCTTCCACGTGCCGAACATCGCAGTAGGGCTGCCCTCCGCAACGTACTCGCCGGGCGCGCGTTCGGCCGCGACGAGCTCCTGCTCGCCCATGTCGTGCTCGACCATCGTGAAACGCAATGCGACCTTCTCCGCGCCGACGACGGGCGCGAGCCCTTGGTGCACGCGCACGATGAAGCGGTTCCGGCCCGGCAGCGTCGAGGCCGTCAGCAGTTGGATACGGATGCCACTGACGCGCGTCGTCTCATCGAAGGCGGCGCCGCTGGCCTGTGCCGGCGGCGCGAACGCGGTGAGGAACGCTGCGGCGACGAGCACGCCGCCGAAAAGCACGGTCTCACCGATAACGCCGCGCCAGAACGGTCGGTGCGCCGCGACCCCTCGACGCATGCGGGGGCCCCACACGAAGAGGTTCAGCGCGCCCAGGCCCAGCAGGCCGACGAGCAGAGCGATCTTTGCGAGCAGTGCGATGCCGTATGGCGTTTCGTAGAGATCCTCAAGCAGGACGAGCCTCTCGAGCGATTGGAGGACGCCCGTCGTGACCAGGACCGCGACCGCCGCGAGCGCGGTGAGCGAGAAGCGCCAGACGGTCTGACCGAGCTGCCTCGGATCTGTGCCGTGTGCCGCTGGCATCGCGACGAACGCGAAGGCGACGACGCCGCCGAGCCAGACCCCGATTGCGATGACGTGGAGATAGTCGAGCGCGACGTAGCGCAGATCGCCGCTTGCCGCCGCGTGCGAGACCAACGTAGCGGTGAGACCCGCCGCGAGCCCGAAGAACGCGACAGCCTCGCGACGCACGCCCGGCGGCAGCAAGCGTCGCGGGAGGGCAACAGCGATCGTTGCCACGCCTGCGAGCGCCCGCAGTCCAAGCAGAGTGAGAAGTCGAGCCGGGATGGTCGCGACCTGTGGTAAGAGCAAGAAGGCGGTGCCCCCCACAAGCAGCCCGCCACCGAAGAGCATGAGCCACCGCTCCCGCCGCAATTCACCTTTGTCGACCGGTTCCCTGATGAACATCGTGAAGAATCCGAGGCCGATGAGGAGCGCGATGCCAGCGAAGGACAGCGCCCTGCCCGCGATCTCCGACGGCGTTGGCGGCAGCGTCGCCGGGCCGATGTCCGGGATCTTCGGGAGTGGCGCGTTGCCGACGGCGAATGCGAACGCACCCTTCGTCTCATGGCCGTCCACGGCGGAGAGGACGGTCCATGTGACGAGGTAACCACCTTCACCTATCGGATTCAGCGATACGCGGAGCGTGTTCGCTTCGTCGCTGACCGCGGACACGTCGTGCACGTCGAGGCGCCCGCCGCTGGCATCCAGCACCGCGATGTCGCTCCCACGCGGGTCCGGGGTCTCGCTGAACGTGACGCGGACTTCGGTCGGCGCCCTGGCGAGCCGCGCGTCCGACGCGGGATTCGACCTGACGTAGACACCGTGGGCCGCTGCCGCGCCGGCCATCACCATGAGGACCGACGCGGCGACGGTCGCCACGAGGAAACCGCGCATCAGGCGCGGCGCCGGCTGAAGCCGAGGCCGAGCGCGGCCAAGCCCAGCACCACGGCGACGATCGCAACGAGGCGTGTTTGGTCCGCGGTTGCCTGCAGGTCGTTGAGCCTACGCGTGAGATCAGCCCCGCCGGGCACCTGCTCGGGGTACTGGAGGGAGTTGACGGCCACGACGTCGGCGAACGTCGAAGGCCCCGACTCGAAGGTCTCGTTCACGTCGAGCGATTCGACCTTGCCGGCGACCTTGTACTTGTAGCCGCCACTGGCCGTCGGAAACATGTCGAGCGCATACAGCCCCGCTTGGCCGAACACGGAGCGCAGGGTCCCAGTGAATGGCGTGGTCAAGCCGCCCGAGAATACGTGGATGGTCACGGTCTTCTCCAGGCCCTCGACGGGCTTGGCCGGATTCACGCGTGGGTCGGTGACGCGGATGGTCGCGGCGTTCGGCTGACCCTGGAACGCGGGTTCGTTCAGCCAGCCGACCACGAACTGATAAGGACCGACCATGCGACGCTCGTGCGCCGCGGCGTCACCGCCCAGCGTGATCGAGCTCGCGACGATGACGAGCATGGACGTCACAACTAGTGCGAAGCGAGTCATATGACCCTCCAAACCGATAGTCGAAGGTGGTTGCGAGTTGGTCGAGGGAGGGTCAGACCCGCGGTGGTCTGGTGAGCGCCAGCGAGCGCCACTGGGGTGCGTCAACACGCGCGACGGCGATCTCGCCGAGCGTCCGCAACGTTGGTCGTGGCAGCCGTGGCCACACGAGGACGAGAAGGGCGAATGCGAACGCGAGCTCCTGCGCTGGATGGAGGCCCGAGGTCGCGAAGACCGGACCGAGATCTCCCGCGCTGGATCGCTGCATGCCGGGCATATCGGTCATCGGGATGCCCGCGAGCGCGAGCGCCTTGTGCAGCGCCGTCATCTGTGGCGACATCTCGGCCGTCTCGCCCTGCGGTTCGATGAGGAAGCCAAAACGGTACGCGCCGAGCACGAGCGTGTGGTTGAGCGGCGTCCCAGGAGCGACGCGGTGGGGCGGAGCTGCCACCCCCGCACTAGCAAGGACCGTGGTGATCGCGGCTACGGCGAAGACCGCGACGCCGATGACGCGCATTCCTTAAGAGGATACGTTCGAGCAGGTCTTGCAGATACCGACGATCGCCGAGTGCGCCAGGTCGGCGCGGAAGCCGTGGTCGTCTCGCAGCCGGCGGGCGAGCGGTTCGAGGAGGCCGATCGGCAGCTCCTGCTCGGAGCCGCAACTGCGGCACACGAGGTGGCCGTGGCGCTGGGCATCGGCCCGGTGCCAGCGCGTCACGCGGTCGTCGAAATGCGTGTGGGTCACGTACCCGAGCTCCTCGAGCGCTTCGAGGTTCCGGTACACGGTCGAAGGGTCGATCTGCGGATGACGAGCGCGGATGCGCGTCGCGATGTCGTCCGCCGTCACGTGGTGGCGCGCGCGCTGCAGCGCCTCCAAGACGAGGCGGCGCTGAACGGTCATCCGCTTGCCGCTCGCGCGTAGCCGCTCGTCGATCTCGATGCCCATCGCGCAAGCCTCGCGCAAACGCGAGCGAGTTGCAACAGACACTATTGCGGCTGTTTGCGATAAGCCCGCTCGCTCGGTAGGCTGCGATCCTTGGACTTCAGCCTCGTCTTGCTGCTCCTCGGCATGGCTGCGCTCGGCTTCCGCCATGGATTCGACTGGGATCACATCGCGGCGATCACCGACATCACGAGCACCACGAGCGCCGGGCACGCGGAGGTCGACGTGGCGGCGGCGTCGCCGGTGACACCGCACGGCCACGACGCCGGCGAGATGCGCGCGCATGAGCACGAGCACGAAGCGAGCGGGCCGGGCCCGATGCACGCCTTCGGCGAGTCGCGCTTCGCGCACGAGCAGCGGCACGCGATCGGTCTCGCGTCGCTGTACGCGCTGGGGCACGCGTCCGTCGTCGTGGTCCTCGGGGTGCTCGCCTTGACGCTCGGCGCGGTCCTGCCGGACTGGGTGGATCCGATCCTCGAGAAGGTCGTCGGCGTCACGTTGGTGTTGCTCGGCGCGTGGGTGATCTATTCGGTCGTGCAATACCTCCGCGGCAAGGGCGAGTTCCGGTTGCGGAGCCGCTGGATGCTCGTCTTCGATCTCGCGCGCCACGCATGGGGCGCGCTGCAGGCACGCATCCATGGTCACGAGCATCGGCCGTCCGCGCACTCGACGCAGTACGGCGCGCGCACCGCGTTCGGGGTCGGGATGATCCACGGCGTCGGCGCCGAGACGGGCTCGCAGGCGCTGCTCCTCGCGGGGATCGCCGGTGCGACCGGAACGACAGGGATCGTCATCCTCCTCGCCTTCGTCGTAGGGCTGCTCCTCTCGAACACGCTTGTCGCGGTCGTCAGCGCGAGCGGCTTCATCGGCGCACAGCGCCTGCGGACGCTCTACGTCATCGTCGGAGCATTCGCCGGCGTGGCGAGCCTCGTCATCGGCGCGCTCTTCATCCTCGGTCTCGGGACGGCGCTGCCCGAACTGCAGCAGCTGATCTTCGGCGGCGAGGGCTAGAAGCCGGCGAGGATCTCCTGTCCCTCGGTGGTCTTGATGAAGTCGAAGAACGCCGCGACCGCGGGCTTCATCCTCGTGGAGTCGGGATGGAGCGTGAGGATTATCGGCCGACGCACGGGATACGCGCCGCTGTTCACGTTACGCGTCGTGGCCGCGATGCCGTCGACCGCGAGCAGCCGCAGGGTCTTGTCCTCGGCGGTCGTCTTTTGGATCGTGATCATCGCGATCGCGCCCTTGAAGTCGCGCACCGCCTGGTAGGTCGCACCCGACTCGACGACCTCGATGACGCTCTTGCCGTACGTCGGCTTGCCGCCGAAGAAGTAGGCCTCGAAGCTCGCCCGTGTGGAGCTGCTGCTTTCGCGAATGAGCGGGCGGATGACGCCGGGCTGGCCACCCACCTGCGACCAGTCCGTGAACTCGCCGGAGTAGATCTTGCGGACCTGCTCCGTGGTGAGCGCACTGATCGCATTCAGAGTGTTGACCGCGAGGCCGGTCCCGGTGCCGGCGTACGGGATCGACCGGAGGCGCGCCTTCTCCTCGGGCTTGAGATCGCGGCTCAGGAAGCCGAAGTCGGCATCTCCGTTGGCGACGAGCGCGATGCTCGTGTCGGCGCCGACGTCCTCGAGCTTGAACGTGACGCCGGGGTGTTTCGCCTGGAAGCGCGTCGCAAGCGCGGTGAGGGACTCGAGGCCCGCGCCTGTGCCGACGCCGCGGTATGTACCGGCGGGAAGCGTCGATGCCTGCGGCGACCCAACGGTCAAACCTCCGCAGGCGACGAGGGTCATTGCCACGAGGGCAGCCAGGTAGACGTTGTGTCG
>JANNUM010000303.1:0-4599 GCA_031395235.1 Chloroflexota bacterium | reverse complement strand
ACCCGCATGGCGAGGCTGCGCGCGCGGCGCGCCTCGTCCGCGCCCGGATCGCGGAGACCGAACCACGACCTCTCGTACAGCGCGACGAGATCGCGCAGCGCGTCCGCATGCGGGATCGCTGCGGCACGCACGAGGAGCTCGCGGTCGGTGAGCGCGGGGTCGTAGCGGATCGCCTCCCGCGCGACGAGCGAGGTGAGCGCGAAGAGATACAGCGCGTGGATCGCCTCGCGCGGGCGCCCGGCGGCGATGGCGTCGTCTGCGGCGCGGAGATGCCGGGCCGGATCGGGGCGGTCGGCACCGGCGGACTCACGGAGCGCGACCTCGGTGCGCACCCGCTCGCCCAGGCCGCGGCCGAGCGTTGCGACGACGAAGAAGATGATCGCCGCCCCGAGGATCCCGAGGAGCGGCCACACGAGACCGAAGTCGACGCGCGGACCCTCGAGGCCGGCCAGGAAGCGCTGGAGCGCGCGAATGATCGAATCGAGGAACGACGGCGAGGCTTGCGCATCGCCCACTGCTTGCAGCACGTCGCGCAGCGCCGCGTCCGACCGCGCGGCGTCGATCGACGGCGCCACCGCCCGCGAGACCAGCGCGAGCTGCGCGTCGATGAGCGCGAGCGCGGCATCGAGCGACGCGTTGCTGGACGTCACCCGGTCCGCGAGCGCGCTGTCGTCGATCGACAGCTCGCCCGACGGCAGCGCGAGGGCGGTCGTGGCCAACAGGACCAGCCGCGCGCGCGTCAGCACGGTGTCGCGTGCCGCGCCGGAGAGGGTGCGCGCCTGCACGACGAGAGCTCGCGCGTCGGTGAGGCGCTCGCGGTAGTCGCGCGGCGAGACGGTGTCCGCGTGCGCGACGAGCGGCTGCGCGAGCCACATCGCGACGGCAAGCGCCAGGACGCGCGTCATGCCTCGCGCGGCAAGGCCTCCGCGGCAAGCTGCAGGTCGAGCGCCTCCTTGCGCACCCGCAGATCGAAATAGAGGATCGTGAACGTGCCCCACTCGATCGGCGCCCACAGCACGGTCGCGATGACGTTCACGATGTTCTGCAGGACGAGGCGTACGACGGCGTCGGAGATGAACGCCGCGATGAAGATGAATGAGATGAGGGTCGACAACACGACTTGGAGTACCACGAGCAGGATCTGCAGGCCGAGGATGCGCCACCGGTGTCCCTTCGAGAGCCACCAGGATCGGCGCACCGCGTGTATCGGGCCGACCGGTTCGACGGACGCGACGACCGGCGCCACCAGCCAAGACGCGAACACGAACACGGTGGCGACGATGCCTCCGAGTATGCCCAGCGTCGCGAGGAGCGCGTTATTGGCGAGGGCGAGGATGAAGAACAGGAGGAGCCAACCGACCGTGAGCGACAGGAAGAGCAACAGTCCGGTCCCGATGATCTTCGGAGCGACCCGGAGGCCAGCCCGGAAGGACGCGCCGACCGTCGTCTCCCGCCCGAGGTAGCGCGCGGCCGCGGCGTCGACGAGCGAGCCGATCTGCACCGACAGGAAGAGCACCGAGATGAGAGCCCCGATCACGCCCAGCACGATGAGCGTGACGATCGCGGTCCCGATCGCCGGAGTGATCGGCACGGTCGGCCTGGCGCCACCGGTGACGCTGAGGGAGTCGCTGAGGGAATCGATGAACGGCCCGAGCGGCGTCAACAGCGAGCCGAAGCTGATCGCGATCCCACCGATGACCAGAAAAAGCGCGAGGTACGGCACGGCCGAAAGCGCCATGAACAGGAGCGGCCGCTGGCGATACACGGAGAAGACGCGGTCGACGATGTCGCCGACGCCGAGGGGACGGAGCTGCGGTGCTTCCACCCGCGAATGGTATGGGTGGGCTAACGCGTTTCGGGCGTCGGCGCGGGCGCAGCCACCTCGCCGAGACGCAGCCGGCGGTAGAGGCGCGCCAGCGGGGCCGGTGCCCACCAATTGAGGTCACCGAGGAGACGCATCGTCGCGGGCACGACAAGGGCGCGCACCAGCGTTGCGTCGATCGCGACGGCGAGCGCCATGCCGAGTCCGATCGCCTTGATGAGCAGGATCTCTGCGAGACCGAACGCGCCGAAAACGCCCACCATGATCGCCGCCGCGCCGGTGATCAGCCGGCCGCTCCGCTCGAGTCCCTCGGCGACGGAGTGCGTGTTGTCGCCGGTGCGCTGGTACTCCTCCTGGATCCGCGCGAGGAGCAGCACCTCGTAGTCCATCGACAATCCGAAGACGATGCAGAACATGATCACCGGGGTCGATGGATCGATCGACGCGGCCTCGAATCCGAGCAGCTGGGCGCCGTTACCGTCCTGGAAGACCCACACCAGCGCACCGAACGAGGCGCTGATGGAGAGGAGGTTCATCACGACGGCCTTCAGCGGCAGCACGACCGAGCCGAGCAGCAGGAAGAGCACGACGATCGTGGCGAGCATCACGAACGCGACGGCGGTCGGCGTGCGATCGATGATGAAGTTCACGGTATCGAGGTCGATGGCAGTGAAGCCCGTGATGAGCTTCTCGCCACCCGGCGGCGACTCGACCGCGCGGAGGTCCCGCACGAGCTGCCGCGCCTCGTCGCTGTAGAACGGGTACGGCGCGACGACGTCGAACAGCGCGATGCGCTGGCCGACTGTCTGACGCAGCACCGTCTGGAGCTGGGCCGGCAGCTGCGCGCGCGGCAGGGAATAAACGGTGGCGAGCTCCGGCACCGCGCCGCCGAACAAGCGCGGGTCGAGCGAGAACGCGCTCTGCACCTGCTGGACGCCGGGGACCTTCGCGAGCCGCGCGCCCAGCTCCTGCAGCTGCGGCACCCGAGACGGGTCGAGCGGACTGCCACTTGAGTAATACGCGATCACGCTGATGTGGTTCTGTCCCGCGCCGGGAAAGTCCGAGACCAGCTTGTCGTAGGCGGCGCACGATTCCTCGTGCGTGGGAAGCGTTCGGACGTCGCTCGACGCGAGGCGCAGATGCAGGAACGGCGAACCGGCGAGCAGGATGAACGCGACCGTCGGGACGAGCACGAGGACCGGACGGCGCATGACCGCCGTCGCGATCGCGTGCCACCAGCCACGGCCGCTCTGGTTGGGTCGAAAGATCGGAACGCGAAAGCGGTCGATGCGCGGTCCAAGCAGCGCGAGGAGCGCGGGTAGGAACGTGAGGCCGTAGAACACCGCGCTCGCCACCACGATCGCGCCGGCCAGGCCCATCGAAGGAAGGAATGTCCCGACGTAGAACAGCATCCCTGAGAGACCGATCGCCACGGTGAGTCCCGAGAACGTCACCGCGCGGCCCGAGGTCGACATCGCGATCGCGAGCGCGTCCTCGCGGCTCCGGCCACGCTGCATCTCCTCGCGGAAGCGGCTCGTCACGAACAGCGAGTAGTCGATCGCGACGCCGAGTCCGATCAGGGTGACGACGTTCTGCGCGTACACCGAGACGCCGGTGATCTTCGAAAGCAGGAACATTCCGGCGATGCCGCTCATCACCGCGAGCAGTCCGGTGCCGAGCGGGATCAACGCCGCGACGACCGCTCCGAACACGAGCAGCAGCAGGATGAGCGCGAGGGGCAGCGCGACGATCTCCGCACGCTGAAGATCGGCCAGCAGCACCACGTTGAAGCCGTTGTTGATCGCGAGGATGCCGGTCGCCTGCACGCGCAGCTTGTCGGAGGTGACCTTGGCGCGGAGTGCGGGGTAGTAATCGCGCGCCACGTCGATCGTGTCCTTGACCGCAACGTCGACGGCGATCGCGCGCCCGTCGTTCGAGATCTGGCGCGTTGGATCGAGGACCCCTGTGTCGTATGGCGTGTTGATGGTGTCGACACGTGGATCGGTGCGCAGCGGGACGAGCGCGGCCTCGACCGCCGCGCGGAAGGCAGGGTCCTGCGCGTTGAGCGTGTCGCTCGCGATGATCAGCGTGAAGGTCGAGCCGCCGACGATCGGGAGCTCCTGCTCGATCAGGCGCGACGCGCGTCCCGATTCGGCCGTCTCGATGAAGCCACCGCTCTCGAGCTTCCCGCCTTGGCTCGCGATGAACCCTGAGGCGAGGAGAAAGAGGATGGAGAAGGCGAGGACCGGCCAGCGGTGGCGGTAGACGAAGCGGCCCCAGGCCTCGAACACCGTTGGTCCTCCCACCTCGTGATGCGCGAACCAAAGCGTACGGTGAATCCCAGTTGAACGCCGATAATTGTCTTGACGGGGTGTAGCGCAACTTGGTAGCGCGTCGCCTTTGGGAGGCGAAGGTTTCGGGTTCAAGTCCCGACACCCCGACAGTCAGTCTCGCGTCAGGCCGGGAGTCGTCTCCGCGCGGTGGACATGTACGGCGCGAGCGCGTGCACAGCAAACACGAACAGGATCCACACGACGAGCCCCATCACGATCGGCGACGAATACGCCTCCGCATACGCGACGGCGTAGCCCAGCGTCGGGATCGCGACCCACGCCGTGCCGACGATCGGAGCCGGCGACGCGTCGCCGCCGACCTCTTGGTCGAGATGCTCTACGCGCATCGCGTCCGAGTACACGGGCGCGACGAGGACGAGCGAGCCGATCGGCACCATTGATTCCGTGGGTCCGCCCTGGACGACGTACGTTGACAGTCCGACG
>JANNUM010000269.1:0-3133 GCA_031395235.1 Chloroflexota bacterium | reverse complement strand
GCGCCGAAGACCACCCCATGACTCGCTCTTTCCGACTCGCCGTCATCGGCGGCGACGGCATCGGTCCCGAGGTCACCCGCGCGGCGCTCCGCGTGCTGGACGCCGCCGAGCGGCGCTTCGGCTTTTCCACGGTGCGCGAGGAACTGGGGTGGTCTTCGGCGCGTTACATAGAGTCGGCTGGCCGCGTCACACCCGAGGACATCGACGGGCTGCGAGCGTTCGACGCCATCCTGTTCGGTGCGATCGGCGATCCGCGCGCCCCGCGCGGGGTCGTTGAGCACGACGTGATCCTCGGCATCCGTCGCCGCCTCGACCTGTTCGTCAACCTCCGGCCCATCGTGGCGTACGACGACCGCCTCGTGCCGCTCAAGGGCAAGCGCGCCGAGGACATCGATCTCGTGGTCGTGCGGGAGAACACCGAGGACGTGTACACGCAGACGGGGACGATCACGGGCAGCGGCAAGGACGAAGTCGCCGAGGTAGCGATGCGCTTCACGCGTCCAGGGATCGAGCGCGTGGTCCGCTACGCGTTCGAGCTCGCGCGCACGCGCCCGGACAAGCACCTGACGCTCGTCGACAAGGCGAACGCGATCCCGGTGCAGGAGCTGTGGCGGCGGATCTTCGACGAGATCGGCAAGGAGTTCGCCGACATCACGCGCGACGCGATGTACGTCGACGCGGCTTGCATGTGGCTGGTGCTGAAGCCGGAGCAGTTCGACACGATCGTGACCACGAACCTGTTCGGCGACATCATCACCGACCTCGGCGCCGCGATCTGCGGCGGTCTCGGCGTCGCGGCCTCGGGGAACATCAACCCCGGCAACGTATCGATGTTCGAGCCGATCCATGGGTCGGCGCCCAAGTACGCCGGCAAAGGCGTCGCAAGTCCCATCGGCGCGATCGGTGCGGTCGCGCTCATGCTCGCGTACCTGGGTGAGAGTGACGCGAGCCGCGCGATCGAAAACGCGGTCCGCGACGGACTGAGGAGCAGCCGGATCAAGGGCGTCGAGGCCGGGAGTCAGCGCACCGAGGAGGTCGCCAACATCGTCGCGATGACGATCGCCGGCTGATCGCGCGATGAGCGAGCGCGTTCACGACGCGATCGTCGCCGGACTGGGCGCGCACGGCAGCGCCGCGGCGTATCACCTCGCCAAACGCGGACAGAGCGTGCTCGGATTCGATCGCTTCGCCCGCGGACACACGCTCGCGTCGTTCGGTGGCCTCTCACGGATCATCCGGCTCTCCTATTACGAGCACGCGAGCTACGTCCCGCTGCTCAAGCGCGCGTGGGAGCTGTGGCGCGAGCTCGAGCGCGACAGCGGAGAGACGCTTCTGACGCAGACCGGCGGCCTGTACCTGGGCCCGCCGGCTGGCGAGCTCGTATCGGGATCCCTCGCAAGCGCGCGCACGCACGATCTCGCGCACGAGGTCCTCGACAACGCGGAGCTCCGGCGGCGCTATCCGGTGTTCGACGTCGAACGCGACTGGAAAGGCGTCTTCGACGCGCAAGCCGGATGGCTCGCTCCGGAGCGCTCCGTCGAAACGCATCTGCGCCTGGCCGAGCGCCACGGCGCGACGCTGCGCTTCGCGGAGCCGATCGAGCGCTGGGAGCGCGATGGCGAGGGCGTGCGCGTGACATCGGCCCAGGGGAGCTATCGCGCGCGACGTCTCGTGATCGCGGCGGGGTCATGGCTCTCGCGACTCTTGCCGCAGCTCGCACCCCATCTGTGGGTCGAGCGGAACACTCTCTTCTGGTTCGAGCCGCGAGGGGAACTCGACGCGTTCGCGAAGCTGCCGGTGTACATCGTCGAGGACACCGATCGCCTGTACTACGGGTTCCCATACGACCCCGAAAGCGGCCTCAAGATGGCCGGGCTGCATTTCGGCGACCGCGTCGATCCGGACACCGTCGACCGCGCGCCCAGCGCGTCCGACGAGGAGCGCGTCCGCGCGTGGCTGCGTCGCCGCATGCCACTCGCGAACGGCGAGCGGCGCCGCGCGCAGGTCTGCCTATACACGAACAGTTCCGACGGGCACTTCATCATCGACCGCGACGGACCGGTGACCTACGCGTCGGCCTGCTCGGGCCACGGCTTCAAGTTCGCGAGTGTCGTCGGCGAGATCCTCGCGGACCTCGCCCTGGAGGGTCGCACCGGGCAGTCGGTCGGATTCCTTGGTGCCGCGCGGCTCTCTCGCAGGATTTGACCGATCGTTCGTCATACGGGTTGTGGATGCTGGTAGACCACGTGGTTTACCATCGCCGCGGTGCCTAAACGAACCGCGACGCGGCCGCTGATCCGCGTGCCCCATGCCAGCTACAGCGCGCTCAAGGCGATGTCGAAGGAGTCTGCGAGAACGATGAGCGATCTCGCCGCCGACGCGATCGAACGCTATTCGCGCGACCGATTCTGGGATGAGGTCGATCGCGCCTACGCGGCCTTGACCGCGCCGCAGCGACGCGAATATCGCCGAGAGACCGCGGCGTGGGATGGGACGCTCGCGGATGGCCTCAGAGACGAGGACTGGGAGGAGGAGCGCCATGCAGGTTCCATCGCGAAGGGTACGCCGCGGGGACGTGTGGTGGGTCAATCCCGATCCCGTCCGCGGGCATGAGCAGGGCGGCACTCGGCCAGCTGTCGTCGTCTCGGCCGATCGCTTCAACACGGGACCTACCGAGCTCATCGTCGTTTGTCCCGTCACCCGGACCGACTATCGGAGTCCACTCCACGTCGCAGTGGATCCGCCCGACGGCGGACTCCGGTCGCGAAGCTTCGTTCTTTGCGAGCAGATCCGCGCGGTCTCGATCGAGCGCCTTGAGTCATGCGTGGGCCGACTCGGCGTAGTTACGGTCGCGGCGATCGACCGGCGCCTGCGCTTACTGCTTGATCTTCGACCACCGCGGCACTAGCTCAGAGTGGACCAGACTCAGCGTGGGACAATTGACCTGACCGCCCTCGCGCGGTCCGGGAGCAACCAGATAAAAGAGATCGTCCTCATCGACGGCGCGCGCACACCGTTCGGCACGTTCGGTGGCGCGCTGCGCGACACGTCCGCCACCGACCTCGGCGTGATCGCGGCGAAGGCCGCGCTCGAGCGCTCGAAGGTCGACCCGGGGCAGATCGACCACGTCATC
>JANNUM010000251.1:0-2700 GCA_031395235.1 Chloroflexota bacterium | reverse complement strand
GCCGCTCGGTAGGCGCGCGATGAATTCGGAGGCGTTCGCCGACCGCGCGGCTTCGTCGATCTCGGCGTCGGTCGCGTCGAGGCGGCCGTAGCGGATGTTCTCGCGGATCGTGTCCGCGAAGTGGATCGGCTCCTGAGGCACGACGGCGATCTGCTCGCGGAGGGAGCGGATCGTGACGTCGCGCAGGTCGTGGCCGTCGACGACGATCCTGCCCCACACCGGGTCGTAGAAACGGCCGACGAGGTTCACCAGCGTTGTCTTCCCCGCCCCGGAGGGTCCGACGAGCGCGGTCGTCTCGCCCGGCTGGAACGTCGTGGTGACGCCCTCAAGGACCATCGGCTCGGGCCCAGCGGGGCCGTACCGGAAGCCGACCTCCTCGAAGCGGATCTCGCCACGCACCGGCGGCAGCGCCGCGGCGCCCGGCCGGTCCTGGATCTCGGGCACCGTGTCGAGCAGCGCGAAGATCCGGTCGGCCGCTCCGAAAGCCTGCTGCACCTGCGTCCACTGACTGGCGAGCATGCCCACCGGTCCCGCGACCATGTTCATGTACAGCAGGAACGCGACGAGCATGCCCGGGGTCATCTCGCCCCGCGCGACCTCGTGCCCTCCGTACCAGAGCACGATGATCGACGAGAAGAAGCCGAGGAAGCCGATGATCGGGAACATCGTCGCGGCGATGCGTGACCGTTCGATCGTCTTCGTGAACGTGAACAACAGCTTTTCGTGGAAGCGCGCCGCCTCGTACCCCTCGCGCGTGAACGCCTGGACGACGCGTACTTCGGCGATCGCCTCCTGCAGCACGCCGACGGCCTCGCCCTGCGCGTCCTGTGCCTCTCGCGAGATGTCGCGGATCCGCCGGCCCATCCGCTGCCCGAGGATCGCGATCGGTGGCGCCACGACGAGCGTGAGGAGCGCCAGCCGCCAGTTCATGAGGAAGATCACCGCGACGCCCCCGGCCAGGGTGAGCACCTGACCCAGGACCTGGATGATCGTTTGCGTGACGACGCCGTGGACGAGCGTCGCGTCGCTGGTCACGTGTGACATCAGCTCGCCGGTCTTGCGGCGATTGAAGAACGACAGCGACAGGGACTGCAGGTGGCGGACGATCGCCATCCGCAGGTCGAAGATCACCTTCTCCCCGGTGTAGGCCATCACGAATTGGCGCAGGCCGTCGATGACCGCGCGCACGAGAAGAACGACGATCAGGCCGAGGATCAGAACGTCGAGGAAACCCTCGTCCCGGAGTCCCAGATCGATGACGCGCTGCACGACCTGCGGCCACACCAGTCCGAGCACGGTGGAGACGACCAGCAACACCGCCGCGAAGACGAGGTTCCACTTGTAGGGGCCGACGTACCGCAACAGGCGCCGATACATCGAGAGCGAAGGCCGCTTGCCTTCGCCGCGCCCGCTGCTACCCCACATGAAGCCGTGCATCCCGCCGCCGCCGCCGCCGGGGCCCATTCCGATCATCTGACCCAGCGTAGAGCAGGCCCGACGGCGCGAAGTGTCGCGTTCGTCACCTCCCGAGCCGGACCTGCGCGTACGCCTCGACGCCGATCGGATGCGGCACGAGGCCGCGCACCTTCCTCGTCGCGGCGACGAGCGCATCGGCGTGCACCAGCGGGATCCGCGCCGCGTCCTGCCGGATGAGCTTGGAGACCTGCTTGTACAGCTCTGTTCGCTTGCTCGCGTCCGCCTCGTAGCGCGCGCGACGCAGGAGCTCGCGCACGACGTCGCCCGCCCACGCCCCGCCGTCGGGGAAGAACGAGTCGGGATCGGCGCTGTCCCCGACCGCGTCACCGATCCAGAGCGGCAGACGATCGGCGCGGATGGCGGCGCGGTACGCCGCGGCGTCATAGGCACGCACCGTCACCGCGACGCCGATCCTGGCGAGATCCGCGGCGACAGCCTCGGCGACGCGCCTCGGATCGGGATATTGCGCGCGCCACGTGGAGGGATACCAGAGCTCGGTCGCGAATCCGCTCGGAAGGCCCGCATCCGCGAGCAGTCGCTTGGCGGCCGCGGCGTCGTACGGGTAGAACTCCACGACGCTGTCGTCATAGCCGAGCATGCCGGGCGCGAGAAGCTGCGAGGCCGGCCGGCCCGCGCCGCCGTAAAGCGTGGCCGCGAGGAGCGACTTGTCGATCGCCATCGCGACCGCGCGGCGCACCTCGACCTTGTCGAACGGTTTGGCCGTCCCGGCGATGCCCAGATACGCGGTGTTGAAGGCGCGTCGCGTGACCAGCTGCAGGTTCGGGTCGGCCTTCACCGTCGGAAGCGCGGCAGGAGTGAGGTCGCGGACCGCGTCGACACTTCCCGAGCGCAGCTCGGCGATACGCGCCGTCTCGTCCTTGATCACGCGGAAGACGACGCGGTCGGCGTACGGCAGCGCGACGCCGCCCTGATCCTTCGCCCAGTACGCCGCGTTCCGCTCGAGCGCGATCTGCTGACTCGGCTGCCATGCGCCCGGCCGGAAGACGAACGGCCCGGTGCCGGATGCGCCCGACGACGCCGGAGTGGACCAGCCCGTGGGATCGTCGCGCATCGACTTCGCGCTCACGATCGCGAAGCTCGGCATCGCGAGGTCCGCGAGGAGCGGTCCGAATGGCACGAGGGTCGTGATCACCACGGTCGCGCAGTCCTTGGCCTCGACCCGCGCGATCACCGACGCACCGTCGAAGCCTTCGAACAGCGCGG
>JANNUM010000231.1:0-2914 GCA_031395235.1 Chloroflexota bacterium | reverse complement strand
GCGCCGCCGGCGACCGGGTGTGGCCGATGCCGCTCACCGACGAATACAAGGACGAGATCAAGGGCGAGGTCGCCGACATCCGGAACAGCGCGGGCCGCGAGGGCGGTGCGATCAAGGCCGCCGCGTTCCTCTGGGCCGCCGTCGAGGACGGCACGGAGTGGGCGCACCTCGACATCGCCAGCGTCGATTGGTCCGACAAGGACCGCGCCTACTCGCCGCCCGGACCCCAGGGTCCTGCGGTCCGAACCCTCGTCGCTCTCGCCGAGAGTCTCGCCGAGAAGTGACGCGGACCTCCGTGCCGGGGGTGGAAGGGGCGCAGTCCCTGCGTAGAATAGAACAAATGAGCGAAGTGCTTCCGACGACCCGGCCGTGACCGCGCGCGCGCGAGCCCGCGAGTGACCGAGCAGCTCTCCTTCGGGCTCGGCGAGCCGAAGCCCAACATCCTCGGGAGTCTCACCGGCGAGCAGCGTCGGGCGGTCGAGCACGGCGCCGGACCGCTCCTGATCGTTGCCGGCGCAGGGACGGGGAAGACGCACGTCCTCACCGCACGCGTCGTGCATCTCATCGCCTCGGGTGCCGCGAAGCCGCATGAGATCCTCGCGGTCACCTTCACCGAGAAGGCTGCGGCCGGGATGCAGGAGCGCGTCGACGTCAACACGCCGCTTGGTCTGAACGACGCGGCGATCAAGACCTTCCACGGCTTCGGCGACGAGGTGTTCCGCGAGTTCGCGCTCGAGCTCGGCCGCTCCGGCGAGCTCCGCGTCCTCTCGAGCGCCGAGCAGGTGATCTTCGTCCGGGAGCACCTGTACGAGCTGCCCCTGCGACGCTACCGCCCCGCCGGCGATCCGCTCGAGTACGTGCGCGCCCTGCTCGATCTCTTCGGTCGAGCACGCGACGAGGACGTGTCGCCTGAGGAGTACTCGGCTTACGCGAGGAAGCTGCGCGATGCGGTGGGGGATGGGACCCTGGCCGACGTTCACGCCGACGAGGCCGAAGCTCAAGAGGAGCTCGCGGCGGTGTACCAGGGGTACACGGCGCTCAAGGAGGCAAAGGGCGTCATCGACTTCGGCGACCAGATCGCGCTCTGTCTTCGACTTCTGCGCGATCACCCCGCGGCAGCGCGCCGGCTCCAGAAGCGCTACCAGTACGTGCTCGTCGACGAGTTCCAGGACACCAACGACGCGCAGTTCAAGCTGCTGTGTCTCCTCGTCGAGCCGCACCGGAACATCACCGCGGTCGGTGACGACGACCAGTCGATCTTCGCCTGGCGCGGCGCGACGCTCGGGAACTTCGACGCGTTCCGCAGCACCTATCCCGAGGCCGCGGTCGTGACGCTGGTCCAGAACCGCCGTTCCTCGCAGGGTCTGCTCGACGCCGCGTACCGCCTCATCCAGCACAACCCTGAGCGCCTTGAGACGCGTCTCGCGATCGACAAACGCCTTCAGGGTCGCGCCGAAGCGGCCGAGGTGGAGGTCGATCACATCCAGAAGGTGAGCGGCGCCGACGAGGCCGAGCAGGTCGCGGATGTGATCGCGCGCGAGGCGCTGCGGCACCAGCGACGCTATGGGGACTTCGCGATCCTGGTGCGCAACAACAGCGACGCGACGCCCTTCCTCAATGCCCTCGCTCGGCGGCAGATCCCGGCCCACTTCTCCGGTGGCGGGCAACTCTACGAGCGGCCCGAGATCCGCCTTCTGATCTCGTTCCTCTCGGCAGTCGCACTGCCCTCCGACTCACGACATGTCTACAACCTCGCGGTCTCGTCGCTTTACGCGTTCCCGGCCGTGGAGCTCGCGCGCGCGGCGGAAGCGAGCGGCCGCCGCCAGCGTCCGCTGCGCGAGGTCTTCGAAGAGGTCGCGCGCGCGGAGTCGGGATTCTCGGCGGAGGCGACGGCGGCCGCGAAGTCGCTCTGCGACGACCTGGCGAGCTACGCGCAGCGAGCCTCGGAGCTGACCACGGCGGAGCTTCTCTACGAATTCCTCGAGCGCTCGAAACTGCTCGCACGGTACCTCGACCCGGACTCGGCGCTCGCGGAGGAGCAGGGCCAGAACGTGGCGAAGTTCTTCCGGCTGGTCCACTCGGCCGCGCGCACCCTGCCCACCGACCGGGCCTCGTTCTTCGTTCCGTACCTGGAGCTGCTGCGGGAAGCGGGGGACGATCCGGTCGCGGCCGACTTCGAAGCGTCGACCGAGCGCGTGAACGTGCTCTCGGTCCACAAGGCGAAGGGTCTGGAGTTTCCCGTGGTCTTCCTCGTCCACTGCACCGACGAGCGGATCCCCGGCTCGATGCGTGCGGATGCGCTGCCCCTGCCCGAGGCGCTGGCGAAGTCGCCGCCGCCGTCTCGCGAGAACCACATCGCCGAAGAGCGGCGGCTGGCATACGTCGCGATGACGCGCGCGAAGGACACCTTCTACTTCACGAACGCTGTCGACTACGGCGGGACCCGCGCCTTCCGGCCGAGCCGTTTCATCGGTGAGGCGCTCGGCCGTCAGCCTGAGCGGATCTCGGCGCGGCTCGCGGCCTACGAGGAGCTTCAGCGTTTTCAGGTCGCACCTGACCAGGCCGACGCGCCTCTGCCGGCGCTCGGACCGGACGACGTGCTGACGGTCTCCTACAGCGACATCGACGACTACCGTCGTTGCCCGCTGCTCTACCGCTTCAAGCACGTCCTCCAGATCCCCGTGTTGCCGACGCCGCCGATGATCTACGGCCTTGCGCTGCACGAGGCGGTGAAGGACTACCTCCGGCGCAAACGAGAGGGGGACCAGCCAACGCTCGCCGATCTCCAGGGAACGTTCCGCGCCGCCTGGCTCGCCGAGGGCTTCATCAGCCCCGAGCACGAGACCGAGCGATTCCAAGCGGGCCTCGAGGCGCTGCGCCGTTTCCACGAGCAGGAGCGCTCGCAGCCCGCACC
>JANNUM010000202.1:0-2947 GCA_031395235.1 Chloroflexota bacterium | reverse complement strand
GAGGTCGGACACCTCACGATGGGTGCCGGTTACATCCAGTACCAAGAGCTCGTCCGCATCAACGACGCGATCGACGGCGGCAGCTTCTTCGAGAACGCCGCGCTGCAGGGAGCGTGCACCGCGGTGCGCGAGCGAGGGACCCTTCATCTCATGGGTCTCATCTCCACCGGCGGCGTGCACGCCGACATGGAGCATCTCGCCGCGCTTATCGAACTTGCGAAGCGCGAGCACACCGCGCGGGTCGTCGTGCACGCGTTCCTCGACGGCCGCGACATGCCCCCGCGCAGCGCGCTCGACCTCCTCCCGCGGATCAGCGCGCCGATCGCGACCGTGCACGGCCGCTACTACGCGATGGACCGCGACAAGCGCTGGGAGCGCACCCAGCTCTCGTATGACGCGATCGTCGACGCGGCGGGGCCACGCTGCGACAGCGCGACAGCCGCCGTCGAGCGGTGCTACGAGGACAGTGCGTGCAGTGACGAGCTGATGCGGCCACACATCGTCGGCGACGGCGCGCCGATGCAGGACCGCGACGCGGTGATCTTCTTCAACTTCCGTCCCGATCGAGCGCGACAGCTCACGTGGGCGCTCATGCAGAAGGGTTTCGACGGCTTCCCGCGCAAGCGCGTCCCGCGGGACCTGACCTTCGTGACCCTGACCGAGTACCGGGTCAGGACCCCCGGCGTGAAGGTGGCGTTCGCGCCGGCCGATGTCTTGCCGATGGCCCAGGTCCTCTCCGAGGCCGGCCTGAAGCAGTTCCACACCGCGGAGACCGAGAAGTACGCGCACGTGACGTACTTCTTCAACGGCGGCCACGAGCCGCCATTCCCCGGCGAGGACCGGATCCTCGTGCCGTCACCGAGGGTCGCGACGTACGACCTTCGTCCCGAGATGAGCGCCGCGGGCGTTGCCGACACTCTCGTGAGAGCTATCCAGGGAGGGACGTACGACTTCGCGATCGTGAACTTCGCGAACCCCGATATGGTCGGACACACCGGCGATTTCGCGGCGACGCGCGCGGCGATGGCGGCGACGGACGCCGCGGTCGGCCGCGTCGTGGACGCGTCGCTCGCCGCGGGCGGCTGCGTCCTCGTCACCGCCGATCACGGGAATGCGGAGGAGCTCCTCTTCCCTGACGGCGGGCGGAACACGCAGCACTCGATGAATCCGGTGCCGGTCGTGTTCGTCGCGGCGGACGGCGAGCGCTTCTCATTGCGGGACGGCGGCCTGCGCGACGTGGCCCCCACGCTCCTGACCCTGCTCGGTCTCGCCGTACCCGATCGCATGACGGGCCGTTCGCTGTTGCAGCCGCGGGCGCGCTGATGCACGCGCGCTGGGCGTGGCGGGTCTACTCGGCGGTCGCCGCTGTCCTCGCGTTCGTCGTGCTATGGAATTGGCTCTGGGCGGTCGCGCTGCGCGGTCCGGTGCTCTACGGAGAAGGCGCGGTCGCGCATGCCGCGATCCTCGCGCGCGATGGTCTCGAGTACACGTCCGGTGCCCGCTATGGCAACGTGCCACCGATCTTCACCGCCGCGAACTATCCGCCGCTCTACTTCCACCTCGCGGGCATCGGTGACGACCCGTTCGTCACCGGGCGCATCCTCAGCATCGCCGCAACGCTGCTCGTCGCAGGCGCCATCGCGTGGCGCGCGCGGTCCGGAGGCTGGCTCGTTGCTGGCGCGCTCGCTCTGGCCTGGCTCGGTTCAGTGCCGGTGATGCAATGGGGTCTCGCGCTGAAGCCGGACCTGCTCGCGCTCGCGCTCACCGTCGGCGCGACTCTCGCACTCGCCCGTGCGCGACCGCTCCCGCTGATCGCTGGTGCCCTCATTGGAGTGGCGGTGATGGCCAAGCCGACCGCGCTCCTGCCCGGGGTCGCGCTCCTGGCTTACGTGGCCTGGCGCGATCCACTCGGCGGGACCCGCGGCCTGGTCGGCGGTCTTGGCGGCGCGATCGCTGTGACTTTGTTCACGTCTTCCTCCCTAGACAACGCCTTCAAGGTCCACGTGATCGACTGGAACGCGCTGCCGTGGCGGCCCGAGCTCGCGGCGCCCCTGGTGCTCATCGCGCTGCTTGTTCTCGCGGTGCCGATCGTGACCGTGGTAGCCGCACGCGCTGGCGGCGGCGCGGTCGGCGCGTACCTCGTGGGCGCGATCGGCGTCCTCCTGCTCGGCGGCCGCGAGGGCGCGACGGTGAATTACTTCCTCGATCTGTCGGCCGCGCTCGCGCTCGCCGCGGCTACGATCGCGCCGCGGCTGTCGCTCAGTGCCGGATATCCGGTCGCATCGATCGCGCAGCTGGCGCTCGGCGTGGTGTTGCTCAACCCGTTCCCGACGACGCCGAGTCTCTTGGCACCGACCGGCAAATGGGGGGATTCATTTCCTATCGCATACGTACGCGACTTCGTTTCGGGCACGGTCCTCGCCGAGGACAGCGGGCTGCTGGTCGCGAACGGACGTGAGCCGCTCGTCGACGATCTCTTCCTCTGGTCCCGCAACTACGCGACGGGCAAGTCATTCCTGGAAGGCCCGAGGCTTCTCCAGGCGGTCCGTGCCGGACAGTTCGATGCGATCGTCAGCGAGGTCGAGCTCGAACGAATCGGCGTCGGGCCTGGCTATGAGCGGCAGCGCTGGCATCCCGACCTCGTCGCCGCCGTGCTCGAGCGTTATCACAGGACGCAGGGCGTCGAGGCTCTTTGTCGCCCCTTTGTCTGGTGCCGGCAGCTGTACGTTTACATCCCGCGCTAGCCGTAATCGGGCAGCGTCGCTGCCCTCATCTGCTTGGCGTGTGGGCTTCGCCCACGCCGCAGTAGAATTGAGTGACCCAATGGAACTTCTTCAGGTCGCCCAGATCGTCATTGCCGTCACCGTCGGCGCCTCGATCCTCCTGCAGGCCCGCGGCACCGGACTGTCGTCGACGTTCGGTGGTGAGTCGACCGCCTACCGCAGCC
>JANNUM010000185.1:0-2040 GCA_031395235.1 Chloroflexota bacterium | reverse complement strand
AACGTGGACTCCGCAATTCCGCTCGATTCGTTGACGCGCGGAAACCTCATTTCAAGAGGCCAACCGCATCACGTCGAGACCGCCGTCGCGGACGCGCAAGGTGCGGGCGAAGCGAGGGGCGGACAGCGGGTTCGAATCCCGTGCGGTTCCGCTCCGTAGTCACCGTGGCGGTCGCGGGTACGACCGCCGCCATGTACGGCTTCCACTCATCACGCGGCATGAAGTCGCGCACGCCCTGAGCGTCGACGCGCACTTCCGCGAACACTTCGCCGATCAGGCGACGCCGGTCCTCGACGTTCAGGTGCGCCCAATCGTCGACGAGCGTACGCAACATTGAGATGGAGGCGCACGTCCGCCGACTGCGAGCGCGTTCGCGCGCGCGGGATCCCGAGGAAGACGTCACGCGGGCGCGGCAGATCGAGCTCGATCACGAAGGACCCTCGCGAGGAGCCACGACCTCGACCTTGATGCGGTCGGGGTCCTCGAAGAAGAGGCGGTACTGCGCCTTCGTCTCCTCGATGCCGCCTTCGTACAGCAGCCGCGCGCCCGCGGAGCGTACGTGCTCCAGCGTGCTCTGGAGCTCGCCGTGGTCGCGGACCGCGAAGGCGAGGTGGTTCAGACCGATGCGTTTGCGGTGGTAGCCCTGCGTGACGAAGACGGGCTCGGTCTGCACGAAGAAGATCTCCGCGCCTGCGCCCCTCCAGCTCTTCGCCGTCGGCCGATCGGCGGCCTTGCGGAAGCCGAGGAGCTCGAGCAACGGACCCCAGAAGGCGATACTCCGGGCCAGGTCGCCGACGTAGATGTCCATGTGATCGAAGCGGCCGTTTAGCGCCATTGTCCCTCCTCCAGCCACCGCAGTTGCCAGTTCGCGCCTCGCGACGAATAGAACTCGCGCGCGCGGTCCAGATCGCTCTCGTCGCCGCACCGCGCGCGCTGCCACGCGAGCTCCGCGGCCAGATGCTCCCACCCGCGCTCCCGGTAGGTTTCGGCCGCTGTCCGGTATCGCTCGACCGCCTCCGTGCGGTCGCCCTCCAGCGCCGCCGCCACCGCACTCGCGTGGGCGCCGACCGCGTCGAACAGGGCGCCCTCGTTCGCAAGGAGGGGCGCGGCGGCCGACCATGGACGCAGCGCCTCGCGGTCCTCAAGGAGGAGTGCCGCCGGCAGCATCACGCGAGCAGCGAGCATGAACGTCGGGAGCTCGAACGCCTGCGGCGTGCGCTGCGCGATGATCGCGCCGAGGCCCGCGCGTACGTCCTCGGGTCGACCGAGGGCGAGCTGCAGGCTCGCGAGGTGCGATGCGGCGGCGAGCCGCCCCTGCCACGTCTCCGTCCGTGCCTGCCGCTCGGCCAGCGCCGTCAGCTGCGCGCCCGCCACATCGGGGCCCTCGCGCTCCAGATGTATCGCAGCGGCGATCGGACCGGTGTCGGGGAAGATCTCCGCGAGGTCGTCGCCCGCGAAACGCCGCTGGAGCTCCTCCCAGAATGCGACCGAGCTGTCCCAGTCGCCCTCGAGCCACGGCATCCACGGCGGTCCGAAGCGGAAGACGATGGCCCGAGGCACGCCGGGCGTGTGCTGGTCGGCGTACGCCCGCGCGCGAAGCAGCAGCGCATGACGCTCGTCCGCGCTCGCGTCGCGGCAACGGCTGTCGAGGTACCGGCGGTAGGCCGCGAGGACGCCCTCGTCGCGCTCGAGCGCGCGGTCGAGACCACGCGCGAGCTCGCGCTCCTGCGCCGCGTGCCATCCGGGTGGATGCTCGATCTCGAGCGCGGTGCGGTCGACGGCCGCGGCGATGCCCGCCGATCCGGCCTTCGCGACAAGATCGCGCGCCGCAGCCACCCATCGCCGGGCCTCGTCATCCTCCATGAACTGGAATGCCCGATCGGCGAGTGTGTTCGCGATGACGGCGAGCTCAGCGTCGGACGCGACGCCCTGCGCGAGCTCCCATGCTTCGCGGTGGGCGTCGCGCTCCTCGCGGCCGTAGGGCAGCGCACGGGCGAGCGCCCGCTGGACGCGGAGGCGGTCCTCGGGCGTGCCGACCTC
>JANNUM010000158.1:0-2334 GCA_031395235.1 Chloroflexota bacterium | reverse complement strand
GATGAGAACACCTGCGGCAGTCATGCGAGAAAAACGGAAGCGGTAGTCGCCGGCATCCTGAACATAGCCCTTCTCCTCGAGTGCCTTGCGTGCATGCTCGACGTAGCCAACGGCCGGCTCGAAGCCCACGTCCACATCGTTCGTTGCCCGTACGCGCATGTCAGGGTCCGTTAGGAGTACCCAGAGGCGCGTCATCCAGGCGCCGAGTATCAGCGGCTTATTGAGGACGCTCGCCACTTCGAACATCGCTTGGCAAGCCAGGCGGTCGCTCGGACCAGTGGCCTCGTAGTCGATCACCACTTCAGGAGTTCGCCGCGCACGACACTCGCTGCGTCGCGCTCGCGGCCACGACCACGCTGTAGCGCATCGCGGTAGATCTGAGTGGGCGACACGGCAGTGAGATGATCCGCACTCTTCGCACCGATCGTTAGGACTCCTGGGTCGCGGTGAACAAGAAGTGCGACGTTATAGCCAGCCTCCGCGCGTTCACCTCCGATACGCTCCCCCACACGCGTGGCTGCCCGAGAATCGACGACGTAGCAGTCAATGCGTTCAGCGTCGATGCGAGGAGCAACAAGTGAGGCCGCGAAGATGCCCGTGAACGCCGCGTTTTCGACACCGGCTTCGTCGCGGATTCTGAGCGCTACCGCGTGCAACGTCTTTGGCCTTGAGACGAACCACGTCGATTCTCGGATACGGCTCGGCATCGTCTGCCACAGTTCGAATAACTCGGCCGGGTATGGCACATCGATCGGTCGGTTCCGTTCATAGGACACCAAACCGGTGTCCCGCAACTTCCCAAGAATCCGAGACGTGTAGCCATGATCCAGCTGGGTGGCTTGAGCGAGTTCTGTGAACCGCTGCCTCTTCGGAAAGTTGTCCAAAAGATGGCGGACGATCCTTTCGCCTTGTGGAGGAATTAACAGAGCTCCCGGTCGTCTGGCAAAGCCGTCATCGGGCCGCTCGATGTGGACGAACACCCCATCGGTCGCGATGTGTGCACTGCCGTTCGTCTCCAGCCAGCTCCAGCCCCGCGCTTCGATCAAGCCTTTGGCCTTGCTGCTCAGGTGCGGCGCCACGATGACGTGCGGCTCCCTGCTCTTGATCAGTGCTGAGACTGTTGCCAGCCGAGCATCGGTCAGGGAAATCACGGGCAGCTTGATCCGCTTCCCAGAAGCACGCACGCTCAGGCGACCCTTGGCATCAAATTCGAGGATGTCGGGGAGGCCGCGGACGTCAGGTGGGGCGTTGGTTGGCATGTTGACGATTTTGCCAGTAGTTGACGCATGCGTCAACTACCACCACACTTGTCAAGTTCCCTAAAGAGTTCGCTGCCCGTCAGCTACACGAGCGGAAGCTCCAGTCGCATTGGGCCGTCGACGCGTAGTACCGCGCCGGTGAACGTGACGATCGGCGGATCGCCGACGGCGGTCGCTATCCAAACGGTGTGACCAGTCCAGGGCTCGGGCTTCCACGAAAAGTTGTTTGCCTGCGCGCCGTGCATCCGGGCGGGGTGCATGAACCGCGGTGACGCGGATGGCGTGATCTCGAGTACGACGCGTCGCTGATCGTTGCTGTACGGCTCGGCGCTGACGACACGGAAGCGATGCTCGCCCAGCTCCAGATCGGGTGGCACGATCACCTCGTCCTCGCGCCTGCTCAGCGCCGTCGCGCGTACGACGATCCCGTCACGCTCCGCTTCGACCGTGAGCACTGTGGCACTGACCTCGGCGGGGACGAGGATGAATGGCACGCGCCACTCGTTCGGCCCCTCGCTTACCCGTAGCTCAGCGCCGCCGGCACCCCTCGCAGCGGGGGAAACGTGATCGCATCAACGGCGCCAATGGAGCCCTGGCTCAAGTGGTACGCGCGCCGAGACATCGTGATCGCGTTCAGCCCGCTCGTGCCGACCACAAGCGCGGCGGTGAGTCCCTTCTCAAGCGGCGCCATGTTCGAGTGCACCAGGAGCTGTGAGTCGGGAGGGCAGGTCGCCGGATCACCCGTCCGCTCCCACTCGACGACGACATCGGTCCGGTCCGGCGCCGCCGCAACGGCGAGCACCATCAGTCGCGTGTCGTCCTCTGCGGTCTCGGCTCGCTCGCTCAGCTTCCGCGTTCGGGCCGGCCGGAAGCCGATGAAAGGATCGAATACGAGCGTCGCTTCGGTCATGCTGTGCGCCGCAGGACCTTGTCGCGCGCGACCTGACCGAGCTGCACGAGGTATTGCATGACCTCGCGGCGGCCGAACTTCGATTTGCCGAGCTCGCGGTCGCGGAATACGTACGGGATCTCCACGGCTTTCTTGTAGCGGGCGCGCGCCATCACCTCGAAGCCG
>JANNUM010000156.1:0-2338 GCA_031395235.1 Chloroflexota bacterium | reverse complement strand
CTCTTCATCGCAGGGAACCCCCTGCAACCCCGCTCTTCATCGCAGGGGGAGAACCCCCTGCAACCCCCCTGGAATTCCGGTTCATCTCGCGAGCACTTTCGCGGCCATTCCCTCGCGCAGCATGCGCAGACGGCCCGTAAGCCCCTCGTCGCTGATGGCGAGGATCTCGGCCGCGAGGATCCCGGCGTTCGCGGCGCCCGCCTCGCCCACGGCGACGGTCGCGACGGGCACGCCGCGCGGCATCTGCACGATGGAAAGGAGCGCGTCGAGTCCGCCGGCGATCGCGTTCGGCGCTACGAGCGGGACACCGATGACCGGACTCGTCGTGAGCGCGGCGACCGCGCCCGCGAGATGGGCCGCACCTCCGGCGCCGCAGATGAACACCTTCACGCCGCGTCTGTTGGCCTCGCCGACCCAATCGCGCAGCGCGTCCGGCGTGCGGTGCGCCGACAGAACGCGCATCTCGCATTCCACGCCGAGACCGCGCAGCGTCTCGACCGCCATCTTCATGACGTTCTCGTCCGACGCAGAGCCCATGAGCACGCTTACCAGGACGGTCATGCCACGGCCACCCCACCCCGCGCGATGTCCGAACGATAGAACTTGCCGGTGAAGGTGACGCGCTCCGCACCCTGATACGCGCGATCGCGCGCCTCCGCCACACTCGAGCCGCCGGCGACGATGTGCATGACACGACCGCCGGTCGTGATGAAGCCACCCGAGGGCGTCGCCGCGGTCGCCCCGTGGAAGCCATACACGCCATCGGGGAGCTTATCGAGGCCTTCGATCTTGTCACCGGTGCGCGGCGAGCCGGGGTATCCCTCGGCGCAGAGCACGACGTCGACGAACGCGCGCTGGCTGAAGCGCACCGGGTTCTTCGCGACGTATTCCCGCAGCCGTCCCTCGCCGAGCGCCACCATGAGCTTCGCGAAATCGCCGCCGATGCGCGGCAGCGTCACCTCGGCCTCGGGATCGCCGAAGCGCGCGTTGTACTCGAGCACCTTGAAACCGCTCTTGGTGCGGATGAGCCCGGCGAAGATCACCCCGCGATAGGGCGTGCCACGCGCGGCGAGCGCACGCGCGATCGGCGCGATGAGCTCGTCAGCGACACGCTGCGCGTCCTCATCCGGCAGCACCGGCGTCGGCGATGACGCGCCCATGCCACCGGTGTTCGGTCCGGTATCGCCGTCGCCGAGGCGCTTGTGGTCGCGCGCGGGCGGCAGCGCCACTACCGTCTCGCCATCGACGAGGGCCTGCAGCGATGCTTCCTCGCCGTCGAGGACCTCTTCGAACACGACGCGCCCGCCGCTCGTCGGCGGCGTGCCAAGCGCCGTGCGCGCTTCCTCGATGGTCCGGCAGATCGTCACGCCCTTTCCCGCGGCGAGGCCGTCCGCCTTCACGACGAGCGGCGCGGTCCACAGATTCCGCTCGAGCGCGTTACGCGCGGCCTCCGCGGTGGTGAACGTCTCCCAGCGCGGACCAGGGATGCCGGCCTCGGTCATGAGCTCTTTCGCGAAGGTCTTGCTCCATTCGATCTTCGCGGCCTCCTTCGACGGCGCGACGACCGCGACGCTTGCGCGCCGAACGTGATCGCCGATGCCTTCGGCGATGAGCTCGTCCGGCCCGACGATCGCGAGGTCGATCGCCGACGCCGCGAGATGTTGCTCCAAGCGAGCGACGTCGCGCGGCGGGAAATCGAGCACGCGCGAGAAGAGGGCGACGCCGCCGTTGCCGGGCACGACGTCGATCGTCGCGACGCTGTCGCAGCGCGCGAGCCGCCACGCGATCGCGTACTCGCGGCCGCCGCCGCCGAGCACGAGGCAGTTGAGGCCCGGTGCGCCGAGCGAACGCCCAGGGCTGCGCTGCTTCCGCTGCTCCTGGATGAGCTGCTGCACCTTCTCGCCACGCCGGAGGTAGTCCCGGATCTGCTTCAAATCACTCCCACTCGATCGTGGCGGGCGGCTTCGACGAGACGTCGTAGACGACGCGGTTCACCGCGGCGATCTCGTTCACGATGCGGGCGGACGCGCGCGCGAGCACGTCGTACGGGAGGCGCGCCCAGTCGGCGGTCATGAAGTCCTCGGTCGTCACCGCTCGCAGCGCGACGAGCGCGCCGTAGGTGCGGAAATCCCCCATAACGCCGACGCTTCGCACAGGAGTAAGAACGGCGAAGGCCTGGGCGACGGTGCGGTACAGATCCGCCGCACGCAGCTCCTCGAGGAAGATCGCGTCAGCCTGCCGCAGGGTGTCGAGCGCGTCGCGGTCGACGGGACCGAGCACTCGCACGGCGAGGCCGGGCCCCGGAAAGGGATGACGCCAGAGGATGTCTTCGGGGATG
>JANNUM010000148.1:0-2389 GCA_031395235.1 Chloroflexota bacterium | reverse complement strand
ACCCGGGCGCGGGCGCGGGCTTTCAGCCTGTGGCCCTTATTGGTCACCGAATTCGCGGACGTGGGCGCGTTCGCTTGGTATCTCAAGGCAGTGCCATGGGCGCTACCGACTTTCACGATCGAGGCCCATCACCCCGCGCTCGAGCGAATGCACGAGCGGCTACAGCACGACGGTCCGCTCGCGATACATCAGGCCGCCTTCTATCTCGAGGCGACGAAGTAGGCTGACAGGATGATCGACACCGCCGCGCCTCCCGAGCGCGCGTTCCTGGTGGCGCTCGACCAGCCCCGCGCTCGCTTCGACGCCGAGGACTCCCTGGATGAGCTCGCCTCCCTGGTCGAGGCGGCGGGAGGGGTCGTCGCCGGTCGAATGGTGCAGCAGCGGCGCGCGCCCGACCCGAACACGTGGGTGGGGAAGGGGAAAGCCGCGGAGATCGTGGCCGAATGTGCGCGACTCGGCGCCGATCTTGTTGTATGCGATGACGAGCTCGCGCCACGACAGCAGCGCGGACTGGAAGGGCTCGCCGGGCGCCGCGTCGTCGACCGCTCCGCGCTGATCCTCGACATCTTCGCGCGCCATGCGCGGACGAAGGAAGGACGGGTGCAGGTCGAGGTCGCCCAGCTCGAGTACCAGCTGCCGCGGCTGCGCGGCATCTGGAAGGGTCTGTCCAGGCTAGGCGGTGGCATCGGCACCCGCGGACCCGGCGAGTCATTGCTCGAGACGGACCGGCGCGTCATCGAGCGGCGCCTCATCGACCTCAAAGCGCGTCTCACCGAGGTCCAGCGGCAGCGGGAACGCAGCCGGCTTTCTCGCAGCCGCGACGGCTTGTACCTGGCCGCCCTCGTCGGCTACACGAACGTGGGAAAGTCGACACTGCTGAACGTGCTCGCGGGCGCGTCGGTGCTCGTCGCCGATCAGCCGTTCGCCACGCTCGATCCGACGACGCGGCGCATGGCGATGCCCGGCGGTGGGGCGGTGCTCGTCTCGGACACGGTCGGCTTCATCAACAAGCTGCCACCGGCGCTCATCGCGGCGTTCCGCGCGACGCTCGAGGAGCTGAACGACGCCGACCTGCTCGTGCACGTCGTCGACGTCGGACATCCGAATCTGCACGAGCGGATGATCGTGGTCCGCGAGACGCTCGCCTCGCTCGATCTCGCGTCGCGCGAGAGCCTCATCGTGTTCAACAAGGCGGACACGCTCCGCGGCGCGGAGGGGGAAGCACTGCGCGAGGCGCTCGGAGCCGAGTTCCCGGCGGCAGCCTTCGTGTCTGCGCACACGGGCGAGGGCGTGGATGCGCTTCGCGAACGGCTCGGAGCGATCGCCGCGTCACGCTGGACGAAGGTGGATGTGACGGTGCCCCATCGGGAGGGCGGCCTCCTGCAGCGCGTACGCGAGCGCGGCAAGCTACGGAACGCGGAGTACGGTGAGGCCGGCATCCATATCGAGGCCGAGGTACCCGCGGATCTCGCCGCCGAGTTGACGGCAAAGAGCGCTCCAGCGTGATCAAGCGCGTCGAGCGCCTCGCACTCGTCGCCGCGCTCGTCGTGACTTCGCTCGCTCTCGGAGCGGGCCCTGCGCTTGCCGCGGGCTGCGATACCGCGGTTCAACCGACGACCACGGTGTACCTGCCGAACATCACGAAGACGCTCGGCGGACCCAGCGGGTGGGTGACTCCGTTCATCGTGCAGAACGTCGGCGTGGCGGCGACGACGCTCGAGGTCTCGTTCTATCGCTTCAGCGACGGGACGCTCGTCACATGCCGCAAGGTCACCGGTCTTCTCCCGTATACGAGCTTCGCCGATGTGCCCAACAACGACGCCGATCTGCCCGGGGACACGCAGTTCGCCGTCGTTGTGCGCTCCTTCGGCGCACAGGTGGTCGCGGTGGTGAACGAGCACCAGAACGAGCAGACGCCAGGGCGCGCCGAGGCGCTGTCGTATACGGGCTTCTCGTCGGGAGCGACGGCGGTGTACCTGCCCTTCGTCGGCAAGCCGGAGGCCGCACCGTGCAGCGCACCGCAGCCGAGCGAGTTCCTCTGCAACCTGCGCTGGGTGACCACCTTGATCATGCAGAACCTCGGCACCGTTGGGACGGCGATCACCGCACGATTCGTGAGCTACGACGGTGCGACCACAGCGACCCTCACGCGGACGGTCGCGCCCGGTCGGAGCGCGTTCATCGATCCGTCGGCAGAGCCGACGCTCCGCGCAGGCCGCTATTACGCCGTGACGCTCACCTCGACGCAGCCGATCAGCGTGGTGGCGAACGCGCATGACGACGCGCCGACGTCGACCTCTCCGCGCGCGTTCAGCTACAACGGCCTGCCCCAGCCAAACTCGGCCGACGTGTTCCTTCCGTATGTCCGCCGCGACGGCGGCACCGCACG
>JANNUM010000121.1:0-1603 GCA_031395235.1 Chloroflexota bacterium | reverse complement strand
TGCTCGAGGCGTTGCAGATCGTGTACGTGCAGGAAGCCGTCCCCGGCGCGCCGCAGAAGCAGTGGGCCCTTGGCAAGACCAGCGCCATTCACCACACTGCCGTGCTCCGCTGGTCGCCGACGTCCGGGCAGCTGGCCTACTCGTTCATCTACGCGCAGCCTCATCACCACTTCATAGGTGTCATCGACCCCGCGAAACAGGAGCCGACCCTTCTCTTCGATGCAGCGAAGCATTTCCTCGACTTCACCTGGTCCCCCGACGGCTCGGTGATCCTCGTACAGAACGACGACGAGGACGCCTGGATCTATGTGAAGCCGGATGGCGGCGTGTTCGATCGTCGATCGCCCGGAGGATGGCGGCCGGACTGGTGCCGGTGTCCTAGTTGAGGATCCTGGCGGACGCCCACCTTCCGCCTCTGGCGACGATGCCCGTATGCGTCACCGCGGTCGTGTCGCCCTCGGCGTCGAAGCTCCATTTGCCGAACAGACCGTCGTACTCCTGACCGACCTTTCGTAAGGCCTCGGTCACGGCCCCGCGGTCGACGGCGCGTTCGCCGGCCAAAGCGATCGCCGCGAGAAGGACGCGCGTCGCCTCGTAGCCGTACGCCGCGAAGAGGTCCGGGTCGGATCCGAACCGGGCTCGATATCGATCGAGCCACGCGCGCTGCGCGCCGGTGTACTGATCGATGGGCACGCCGGCGAACATCGCGAACGTCCCCTCCGCCGCGGGCCCGGCCTGCTTAAGGAACTCCTCGCACGCGATGCCGTCGAGTCCGACGATGGTGAGGCGCGCGTCGGTCGAGCGGAGTTGTCGGACGAGATCGGCCGCGCGACTGTCGACGAGCCCCGCGTACAGCACAGCCGTTGATCGCGACGCGGCCACCTTCTGCGCGAGCGCAGCGAATTCCGCCGTGCGGCCCGCGGTCTCCCGCGCGACGATCTCGAGCCCCGCGCGCGGCGCGGCGCTAACGAATGCCCCGCCCGTGCCGATGCCGTAGGGCGTGCCATCGTCGATCACGAAGACGCGCGTCCGGCCGAGGTCGTGCAGCCAACGCGCCGCCGCGGTGCCCTGCGCGAGCTCGCTCGGCACGACGCGGAAGAAGGTCCGCGTGCCCGTCGGGAAGTACTTCGCCGCTGCCGGACCCTTGGTGAGATCGCCGGCCCGGTTGGTCGGGCTCAGCATCGGCAGCTTCGCCTGACTCAGGATCGGAAGCGCCACACGCGTGGCCGCGGAGCTTGATGTGCCGATGTACGCGACCGCTGCCGCGTCGGCTGCGGCCCGCTTGGCATTCGCGGTCTCGAGGGCGGCATCCCACGACTGCGTCGCTGGATCGGAATCGTCGAGCGACCGATGGTCGATGCCAAATGCGCCGGCCTTGCCGCCGCTCTCCTCGAGCGCGAGGGTGATCGCGTTCACCATGGACAGGCTCGAAGCGCGCGCTGGACCCGTGAGCGCGAAGCTCGAGTAGATGGTGAGCGTTCCGATGCGGGTGGGTTCGGGATGTGGCACGTCGCGGGAGCGGTAGGCGACCACGCCCCCGGCGACGACGACGAGCGCCAGCAGGGCGGCAGTGAGGAGGACCCACGTCTTCCGCGGCCGTCTC
>JANNUM010000085.1:0-8141 GCA_031395235.1 Chloroflexota bacterium | reverse complement strand
CGTTCACCACGATGCCGTGACCACCGTCGAGGGGTCCACAAGCTGCCAGCCGTCCAGCTCGAGCTCCAGGAGCCGCTCGGCGAAGTCGCGAAGCATGAGCGAAGCCCCAGAGAGCGTCTCCGCCTCGTCCGCGACCCACTTCACGCACAGGCTCTCGAGCCGGCCGGACTCGACGTCCTCCTCCGTCAGCTCGCCGGCGATGTCCAACGCCTCGCGTGGCGTCAGCATCCGCGGCTTTCCGTCGTTCCGCGGCTTTCCCTTGTCGTGAGCGTGCATTCCTCCACCTCCGACGCGCTCGTCGGAGCCCTTTTCAGAGATTCGGCAGCGCCTTGACCAGGTCTTCTGCTGGCCGACCGCACGGTGGCGCCCGGGAGATCGAGCCGCCGCTCCGGTAGGACCGGTTCCAATCGCGTCTGGTTGCCCCGGAGGTACTGGGGTGACGTTCTATGAAATCGCGCGTTGAGGGGATAGTGTCCCGACTGATGTTCAAACGATCGAGCGGTCCTGCGCGTCCGTCGACGGCGCCGGTGTGGCGTCCCGCCGAAGCGCCGGAACCCGCCCGCACAGCTGAATCGGGCCGCAAAGAGGAATCTTCGGAAGGGAACAAGACCATGCAGCAGCGAGACACGCGTGACTACTCGGCGACACGGGACTCCACGACACTGAGCTCAGGCGACCTGAACGCGCTTCTGGGCAAGGGCTCCGAGTTCGAGGGCAAGCTCGCCTTCGAAGGCAAGGTCCGGATCGACGGGACGTTCACCGGCGAGATCTCGACCAACGACCTGCTCATGGTCGGCGACGGCGCCAAGGTCCAGGCCGAGATCAGCTGCGGCACGGTCATCGTCGAGGGCGAGGTCGTCGGCAACATCAAGGCCACGTCCGCCGTCGAGCTGCGCCGCCCGGCCAAGGTCCACGGCGACATCACCACGCCGTCGCTCGTGATCGAGAAGGGCGTCGTCTTCGAGGGTCGTTCGCGCATGGACGAGCTCCAGTCTTCGAACATCGTTCCGATCTACGCCTCCGCCGAACCCGGCGAGTAGCAAAGACATAGACGCCGTTCAAGGCGTCCTGATGTTCGACGGCGTCACGATCCGTGACGCCGACTTCAGGCGCGCCACCTTCGACGCGGTCGCGCCGGAGGGCTGCGCCTTCGAGCACTGCGATTTCCGCGGACAGACGCTCGACCGCCGATTCCAACCGTTGTTCTCCTCCCGGCGGCGCAGCGTCTTCCGCGATTGCCGCTTCGATGAGGCCGACCTGCGGGCGGTCCGCCCGGGTCAGGCGCGCTTCGAGCGCTGTCGATTCGACAACGCCAAGATCGACGGCTGGGAGTCCTTCTGCGCCGAGTTCATCGACTGCACGTTCTCCGGCCGCATCGCCAACGTCCGCATGTACGGGCGGCCGTGGGGCGCGGGAGCGGAGAACCTTAACCCCGCGCGAAAGATCAACGAGTTCCGTGGCAACGACTTCCGCAAGGCCGACCTCGTCAGCGTCACCTTCGTGCACGGCATCGACGTTGGCGCGCAGCGCTGGCCGCAGGGTCCCGAGTACGTCGTGCTCGACAAGATCCACCAGCGCATCGCGAAGGCGCGCGTCACGGTGCTCGACTGGCGCGAGCATCCCGCGCGCGAAGAGGCGCTCGAGATGCTCCAGTCCGCCGCGCAGCTCTACTCGAACCAGATGACCGTCATCGGTCGCCGGGTCGAGGAGCGCTGGTCCGCCCCCGCCGCGGTGCAAGAGCGCGTTTGGGACACGCTGGCGCGCTCGATCGCCTGATCCGTTGAGCCGGGCTCTCGCCCTGCTCATGGTCGCGCTCATCATCGGCTCACTCGTGGGGGGAACGTTGCTGAGCGTTTTCCAGCCCTAGCTCCCGATCCACGCCCGACGGTCGCATGCGGTTATGATTCGCGCCTCGCAACGACGCGGACAGTGCCGCACGCTGGAGCCGTAAGCGAGCCCGGGAGGGTGTGAGCCGGGCCGGCAGCGCACGCGGAGACCACCGCCGAGCGACGTGGGTGGGCCCCGTACAGCCCGAACGAGAGCCCCTTCGGGGGAACTCGGGTGGAACCGCGGGAGCAGCGCCTCTCGTCCCGATGATCAGGGACGAAGGCGCTTTTTTCGTCCCACAAGGAGAACGGGCATGGCGAAGACGGAACGGAAAGCCGACCACGGTGACGAAGCGCTCTACGCGCTGCGGCACTCGACCGCGCACGTCATGGCCGGCGCGGTGCTGGAGCTCTTCCCGGGCGCGAAGTTCGGCTTCGGGCCGCCCGTGTCGGACGGCTTCTACTACGACTTCGATCTCCCGCACGTCCTGACGCCCGGCGACCTCGGCACGATCGAAGCGAAGATGCAAGAGGTCGTGAAGAACGACACGTCCTTCCGGCGAGGCGAGATGAGCGTGCCGGAGGCCCTCAAGTTCTTCGGCGAGCGCAAGCAGGACTACAAGGTCGACCAGATCAAGAAGCTCGCCGAGCACGGCGCGGATGCCGACAGCGACGACGAGGTCCAGGACGGACGCGTGAGCACGTATCAGCACAACGGCTTCGTCGACCTCTGCACGGGACCGCACGTCGAGAAGACCGGCAAGATCGGTCCGTTCAAGCTGCTCTCGATCGCCGGCGCGTACTGGCGCGGCAACGAGCGCAATCCGCAGCTGCAGCGCATCTACGGCACGGTGTGGCCGGATCAGAAGCAGCTCGACGAATACCTGAAGCGACTTCAGGAGATCGAGCGACGCGACCACCGCGTGCTGGGCAAAGAGCTCGAGCTGTTCCGCATCGACGAGGAGCTCGGCTCGGGTCTCGTGCTGTGGCTGCCGAACCTGTCGGTCGTGCGCGAGGAGCTCGAGGCATGGTGGCGGAAGATCCACCACGAGCGCGGCTACACGCTTGTCTACACGCCACACATCGCGCACGAGCGGACCTACCAGCGTTCGGGCCATCTCGAGAAGTACGGCGAGAACATGTACGGCCCGCTCGCGCTCGACGACGGAACGCAGAACTTCTGGATCAAGCCGATGAACTGTCCAGGGCATATCAAGGTCTTCCAGTCGCGGATCCGCTCGTACCGCGAGCTGCCCATGCGCATTGGCGAGCTTGGGACCGTCTATCGGTACGAGCGCGGCGGCACGCTGCACGGGATGCTGCGCGTTCGCGGGTTCACGCAGGACGACTCGCATATCTTCTGCCCGTGGGAGAACGCGCAGGAGGAGATCGGCAAGGTCTTCGACCTCGCGCTCGAGTTCCTGAGCGTTTTCGGCTACACGGAGCCCTCGATCTATCTCTCGACGCGACCCGAGAAGCGGCTCGGCTCGGACGAGCTGTGGGACAAGGCCGAGGCGGCGCTGAAGACCGCCCTCGGCATACGCGAGGTCCCGTACAAGATCGACGCGGGCGGTGGCGTCTTCTACGCCCCGAAGATCGACATCAAGGTCCACGACGCCATCGGGCGCGAGTGGCAGGGCGCGACGGTGCAGGTCGACCTCAACCTGCCAGAGCGCTTCGACGTCACGTACGTGAACGACCAGGGTCAGCGCGAGCGCGCGGTGATGATCCACCGCGTGTTGTTCGGCAGCCTCGAGCGCTTCGTCGGTGGCCTCATCGAGCACTACGCGGGGAACTTCCCGTTGTGGCTGGCGTGGGAGCAGGTCGCGGTGATCCCGGTGCGCGAGACGGCCCTCGGATACGCGCGGGACATCACGGCGAAGCTCCGCGCCGACGGCTTCCGCGTGCACCTCGACGAGCAGGCCGGCGATCTGCGCAACCGCGTAAAGGAGGCGCAGCATCGGAGGGCGAATTACATGCTGGTCGTCGGTGACAAGGAGGCGGCCGCCGGCGCCGTATCGGTGCGCCGCCGCGGGTCGCGCGAGGAGGAGCGCGGCGTCGCGTTCGAGGCCTTCGTCGACCGCATCACAGAGGAGCGCGACAGCAAGGCGCTGCCGGCGGACTTCGCCGCGCACGAGCCGAGCGCGGCCGACGCGATGGCGTGAGCGCCACGTCTGCAAGCGTGCCGACGCTCCGCGGCGAGCGCGTCACGCTCCGGCCGATGACGCACGCCGATGCGTCGCATCTCGTGCGGTGGGCAAGCGATCCCGATTTCGCATGGTTCCAGTGGGGCCGCCGGCCGGGGCGTTTCGCGGACGACGGGGCCGCGCGCAAATGGATCGACGTGATCGCCGAGAACCGCGGCGCCGTCTTCGCGATCGAGCACGAGGGCCGTCCGATCGGGCAGGCCAACTACCGCGACCTGCGGCCGAAGGGCAGGAGCGCCGAGGTGGGCATCGGCATCGGCGAGCCGTCGCTCTGGGGCAGGGGCCTCGGCCGCGAGGCGCTGGGTCTGCTGGTCAAGCACCTCGTGTACGACCTGGAGGTGCACCGCGTGACGCTGAGCGTCCTCGCGTTCAACGACCGCGCGATCTCGTCGTACAAGGCCGCCGGCTTCGAGGTCGAGGGTATCGAGCGCGAAGGCGTGATGACCGATAAGGGCATCTGGGCCGACGACGTGAAGATGGCGTACGTGGTCGGTCGGGCGCGGCCCGAGTTCGATCCGCGGCCGATGACGCTCACCGGCACGCACGTGCGCCTCGAGCCCCTGCGCCGTGAGCACGCCGCCGAGCTATTTCCCGTGGCGCACGACGACGACATCTGGCGCCTGATGCTGGTGCCGATGCCGCGCGAGGTGGGGGAGCTCGAGCGTTGGATCGGCGCGGCGCTCGAGGAGCAGATCCTCGGCAACCAGGTGGCGTTCCTCACGCGGCGCACCAGGGACGGCGCGCCGATCGGGAGCACGCGATTCCTGCATATCGACCGAGCGAACAAGACCGCCGAGATCGGCTGGACCTTCCTTGGGCATGATGCCCGCCGCACTGTTGCGAACACCGAAGCGAAGTACCTACAGCTCCGCCACCTCTTCGACGATCTCGGCGCCCACCGTGTGTGGTTGCAGACAGACAAGCTCAATGAGCGGTCGCAGCGCGCGATGGAGCGCCTGGGCGCGATCAAGGAAGGGGAGCATCGCGACGACCGCATCTCCCACGATGGGCGCATTCGAACAAGCGTTGTGTATGGGATCACGCGCACGGAGTGGCCGTCGGTCCGTGACCGTCTTCGTGGGTTCCTCGCCCGGTGATATCCTGTCCGGAGTTGACTTCTCTCACCGGCTGGCCGTCCCTCTGCTCGTAGCGGAGACGCGCGTATAGCCGCTCCCGAACTGCGGATCAACGAAAGTATCCGCGTGCCCGCTGTGCGCCTGATCGGCCCGAACAACGAGCAGCTCGGCGTCGTCCCGACGCAGCGCGCGCTCGCGCACGCGCAGGACCTCGGGTACGACCTCGTCGAGATCGCGCCAAACTCGCAGCCGCCGGTCGCGCGCATCCTCGACTTCGGCAAGTACCGCTACGCCGAGCAGCAGAAGGCCAAGGAAGCGAAGAAGCGCCAGCGCTCGGTGACCTGGAAAGAGATCCGCATCACGCCGAAGATCGACGAGCACGACATCGAGACCAAGATCAAGTCGGCTTCGAAATTCCTGGACGAGGGCGACAAGCTCAAGGTCACCGTTCGCTTTCGTGGCCGCGAGCTGGCGCACCCCGAACGTGGCCGCGTCCTCCTGCTGCAGGTCGCCGACCGCTTGAAAGACCACGGGATAGTCGAGCGCATGCCCCTGCTCGAGGGCCGCTCGATGATCATGGTCATGAACCCGGTGCGCCGCGACGCCCAGGGCGCGCCGGCACCGCAAACCGCCGGCCCCACCACCGCCCCCGCCACCGCGCCCGCTGCAGCCACCGGGGCACCCGCGCTGAAGCCCGCGGCTCCGGCCGGCGCTGCCGCGCCAAAGCCCGCGGCGCCCATCGCTGCGACCCCGCCGAAGGCAGCGGCGTCGACTCCGCCACCCGCGGCGCCAGCACCCGCGCGACCGGCGACCGCGGCACCCGCAAGGGCCGCACGGCCAGCGAGCGCGCCGCCGCCTGCTGCGCCGAGCGCCGTGCCTCGTAAGAAGGCGAACTAACCGGTACAATCGGCGTTCACACTTCGCGCGAGGAGACATGCCGTCGTGCCCAAGATCAAGAGCCACAGCGGCGCCAAGAAGCGCTTCACGGCGACAGGGCGCGGCAAGCTCACGCGCATGAAGGCGTACAAAGGCCACCTCAACGCGCACAAGTCGCCGCGCCGGAAGCGGGCGCATGCAGGCAAGGCGCTCGTGGCCCGCGGCGACCTCAAGCTGATCCGCAAGATGCTGCCGCACCTGGTAGGGAAGTAGGGAGAAGGCATGACACGGATAAAGCGCGGGGTCGCTGCCCACAAGAAGCACAAGAAGCTCCTGAACGCCGCCGAAGGGCGCCGCGGGGCCAAGCACAAGCTCGTCCGCCCCGCCCGCGAGGCCGCGCTCCATGCGCTCAACTACGCCTATCGCGACCGCCGCAAGAAGAAGGGCCAATTCCGCGCGCTCTGGATCGCCCGGATCAACGCGGCGTCGCGCGAGTCGGGCGTCTCGTACAGCCGGCTCATGGCGGCGATGCGTACCGCCGGCGTTCAGCTCGACCGTAAGGTCCTCGCGGACATGGCCGTGCGGGATCCCAAGGTGTTCCGGCACTATGTGGACCTCGTCAACAAGAAGAAGACCGGCACGGCGAGCTCTTCATAAAGGCAGCGACGGAGATCAGTACCGCGTAGAACGTCGCACAGGGAATGCGGGTACGGGCCCATCGCTCAGGCGATGGGTGTCAACGGACTGAGAGCCCGCAGCGACACGGCACGCGGGAATTCGCTCCCGAGCCGATGCGCAGAAAAGCGCATCCGGGTGGAGCCCGATAGCGCCCCCATGAGTGTCCATCGGCCGCGTGCCGTTGGGAGATCGGGTGGTACCGCGGAGGCCCGCCTTCGTCCCGAGTGCGAGAGCACAGGAGCGAAGCGGGCTCTTTGTTTGCGAGGTCACGGGAGAGGCCCGTGTTAGCGATCGAAAGGATCGTATGGCGGCGGGACCACAGGATCTGAAAGCGCTCGCGGACCGCGCGGTGGCGGAGATCGCCGCCTGCGCGGACGACGCCGCGCTCGAGGCGGCGCGGGTCCGCTACCTCGGACGCAAGGATGGCGAGCTCACGCTGGCCACCAAGCAGATCGCGACGCTGCCGGCGAGCGAAAAACCGGCATACGGCGCGGCCGTGAACGACGCGAAAGCACGGATCGAGGGCGCTCTTGAGACTCGCGGTGCGGCGCTGCGCGGCGCCAGGGTCGATCACAGCCTGGGCGAGCGCGAGGACCTCACGCTTCCCGCGCGGCCCGTGCGCATCGGCCGCCTGCATCCGATCAGCGCGGCGATGCGCGACGTGTCGCGGATCTTCGCCACGATGGGCTTTGAGACCGTCGAGGGTCCGGAGATCGAGACCGACTACTACAACTTCGAGGCGCTCAACATCCCGCCGGGGCATCCGGCGCGGGAGAAGTGGGACACGCTGTGGGTCTCGAATCCGCTCGGGGATGACCCGAAGATGCCGCTGCTCGGCCGCACGCACACCTCACCGATGCAGGTGCGGATCATGGAACAGCGCGAGCCGCCGATCCGCGTCGTGGTCCCAGGACGTTGCTATCGGTACGAGGCGACCGACGCGATCCACGAGAGCATCCTCCACCAATACGAGGGCCTCGCGGTCGATGAGAAGCTGACGATGGCCGACCTGAAAGGCGTCCTCTACTCATTCGCGCGGCAGTACTTCGGAAGCCAGCACAACGTGCGTTTCCGGCCGGACTACTTCCCGTTCACCGAGCCGTCCGCGGAGATCGCCTTCTCCTGTGTGATCTGCGAGGGCAAGGATCCGCAGTGCCACACCTGCGGCGGCGACGGTTGGATCGAGGCCGCAGGCTGCGGTATGGTGCATCCCGAGGTCCTGCGGCGCGTCGGCTACGACCCGGACCGCTACCAGGGGTTCGCGTTCGGCGGTGGGCTCGAGCGACTCGCGATGGTGAAGTCCGGTACGCCCGACATCCGCCTCTTCGCTCAGAACGATCTGCGGTTCCTCGAGAGCTTCTAGATGCAGATCCGAGTTCCGCTGTCCTGGCTGCGCGTGTACGTCGACGTAACCGTCTCCGTCAACGACCTCGCGCATCGCCTGCACATGTCCGGCACCGAGGTGAAGGGCATCGAGC
>JANNUM010000078.1:0-1504 GCA_031395235.1 Chloroflexota bacterium | reverse complement strand
CCCGCCGGCGAGGTGCAGCACGCGGATGCCACGCGCGAGCGCGCGGATGACGCGCCGCGTGCCGCCGATGCCCGCCGCGATGACCAGGAACGGCACGCCGAGACCAAGCGCGTAGGCGAGGAGCAGCACCGCTCCGGACGCGATGTCCTGGCTGAGGAGCAGGTTCAGGATGACCGCGAGATACGGACCGACACACGGCGTGAAGCCGACGCCGAACGCAAGGCCGATGAGGAACGAGCGCGGCAGGCCGGCCGCATTGCCCTCGAGACGCAGATCTAGCTCGCGCATCAGGAACGGGATCGTGATGAGGCCGACCATGTGCATCCCCATCACGATCAGCAGGATGCCGCCGAGCCGCTGCAGCCAGTAGACGAGCTCGCCCGCGAGCGCGCCCACCAGCGCGATCGCGACCCAGAGCAGCGTGAACACGACGCTGAAGCCGAGGACGAACGCGAGCGCGTGCGCGACCGTGCGCGTGCGCTGTGTCCCGGCCAGCGCGGCCTCGCCGGCCATGTTCACCAGGAACGCGGGGACGAGCGGGAGGACGCAGGGCGAGAGGAAGGACAGGATGCCCGCGCCGAACGCGATCGCGACATTCACGCAACTAGCGTATCTTCGCGCGGACGTTGGTCATGGGGAGGCTGTGGGATGGCAAAGGTCAGCGGCGACGGCACCAAGGCGAAGCCGTGGAAGCTCAAGACACCGCCCGGCACGTCCGAATAGCAGATGTATCGCGCGGAGGACGCCGATCCGCCGGCCATCGTGTGCGTCGTCGGAACGACGGAGCTCCGCTATCACTTGCGCGCGACCCTGGACCTGCGCGCGATGCTGAAGAAGCACGGCGACTGGATGCCACTTGGCAGCGCGGACGAACAGAAGCCCGCGGCGGAAGGCACGGTCGAGGCGTGGGGACGATCGCCGAAGAATCCGGTCAAGGGCTGGTACGGACTGAAGAAGGGACTGCGCGGCCGCTTCGGCATGTACATGCCGCCCCTCCTCGAGGCACTTCTGGGCCTCGCGGCGGTCACGCACGACGCGAAGAACAACCGCATGAGGGCGATCTAGCCGCAGGGGGTCGCCGATCGCAGCAGCCAGCGCGACGAAGAGGCGGTCAGCGGCTGACGAATCGCCGCAGCGCGCGCGGCTGACGGATGACGAGAGGAAGCCCGGTCGAAATGCGACCGGGCTTCACCTCGTTCGAGCTCGAGTCTGCTATCGCGCGAGGACCGCCTCCGCCGCCTGTGGTGCGAGGCCAAGCTGCTGCATCATCGTTCCGGTGTCGTAGTAACGCCGCTCCTCGACGAGGAGATTCTCCGCGTTGATGCGGCCGACGAAGACACCACGCATGTCGACGCGCTTTCCTGTCGCGGGAACTTCGCCCGTCGGCGTTGCCAGCGGTCCGTTGTTCGTGCCGGTGAACTTGAGCTCTCCGGCCGCGCGGTCACCCTTCTCGAAGATGTTGATGACCTCGACCCGGAGGTCGGGGAACGCGCGGAAGAAGTCC
>JANNUM010000036.1:0-2111 GCA_031395235.1 Chloroflexota bacterium | reverse complement strand
ACCTTCGCCCGCAGTAGCACCTGGTCGACGACCGGAATGAAACGCTGGTCGACCTCCTGGGCGTAGACGGGCGCCATGCGGTTCCACACGCCAACCTGCCAAGCGAGACCCTCTGCGTCCTTGTTGCTCGCCATCTCTGCGTCCTTTCGTTGTCGTCATGTCCCCGTCGAGTGGGGCGCCCTAGTGCCCGCGGGTGGGAGAGAGCCGGCACGCCGGGAGCTCCTCGCCGTCTAACTCACCGGACCACCGCGCGTTCCCGAATCGGACGGCCGACTTGATTCCGATTAGCTCTTCGCTCTGACCAATCCGCTCAATCCGAGTGCGGCGCTGCGCTTGAGTTCAAGACGCGCACCGTGATCGGCGCAGTCACGCCCTTGAGCTCGAGCTCGCGGCGTTCGGCTGGCCCGTCCATCCTGGCCGCGGCGTAGGCAGACTGGCTTGCGAGCAGCTCCCCCGCTCCGGCGACAGACGCTAGCGGACGCGCGACATCTGTAACCAATCTTAGCGGGAGCGGACGGTTAGCTGCAGTGGTAACAGAGCGCGAGCCCGGGCTGCCAGTCATGGCGCGACACCCGCCTGTGACTTCGGACCGAGGCCGTCGCGTCAGGGGGTCGGTCGCTAGCGCGCGGGTGATCTCACCAGCTCCCACCGCCGCCACCACCGCCACCCCCACCCGAGCCACCGCCGCCACCGCCGCTGAAGCCACTGCCGCCGCTGCCGCCGGGGGTCGAGGCGATCGTGGACGAGACCTGGCTCGAGAACGAGCTCAGATTGCTCGACAGATCACTCGCTGAGAAGGCCCCGAGCGCGCTGCCCGTGTACCAGCTCGAGGTCGCCGTCGTCGCGCCGATGTCCTTGAATGCGTTCGCCCACTTCTCGACGCAGCCGAACACGATCGCGTACGGCAGATATTCGGAAAAGATGTCCTCCTGCTCTGCGAAGCGTTGCCGGTCCGTCTCGGCGATCTCCATGTAGTGACGGAAGCCGAGCGCGCGGCGCAGCAGCTCGGCGCCCGCGCGGGTCTTGCGTGGCATGCGCGGCGCGACGCCCATCAGCGCCACCGCGGGCACGAGCGCCGCGATCCCGACGAGACCCGCGCCGAGCGACGATCCGAGCCAGAACACCAGGAACCCCGCGAAGACGATCGCACCCACGCCGAGCGCCGCGTAGATCTGGCGGACCCGCCGCGGATCCGCCGCGAACCAATGGCGCGCGACCGAGTCTCCGTAGAGCTCGCGCTGCGCCTTCGCGAGCGTCGTGTGGAAGCGCTGCTTCAGCGCGGAGAGCTTCACCTCGTCGGTCGGCTCCGTCTCGAACGCGGCGCGGGTCGCCTCTGCGGCACCGACCCGGTCACTGAACCGCTGGATCAGCGCGACGACCGTCGCTTGGGTCGCGTCCATGGCTCCAAGACCAAAAAGCCCGTCGAAGATGGTCCGTTCATAGGGCTGGAGCGCCTCCGGTCGGGCTTTGGCCGCGGTGCGCGTCAGCGACCAGTCCTTCTTCCCGAGCCCGAAGAGACCGCTCGCCGGAAGCTCGGTGATCGTCAGATAGCCGCGCACGGCGAGGTCGACGATGGTCGCCGTGACGTCCTTCGTGTCCGCGTGCTCGTCGACGAGCAACCCGACCTGCGCCGGGCGCAGCTTCTCCGGCGGCTCGTATTCCGCGACGATGGTCTCGTGCTCGCGGTCGTCGCGACCCGCCGCGAGCCAACGCCACGCGACGAGCCCAAGGCCGCCGATCAGCGCGACGAGCGCGCCGACGATCGTCGAAGGCGTCGCCTCGAAGTACTCGTCGATCGTGCGCTCGCGCCGCTGGAGCAGCGGCACCGGAGCCGTCACGGCACCCTTGCGCAGGGCGGTCACGATCGTGAGCTGCTCTCCCGCGGGCAGGGGGGTCGTCGCGCTGAACGCCGCTCGCTGCGCCGAGAACGAGCTCTGGCAGGCCTTCGTTGAGCCGCGCGGCCCTTCGTAGCAGGTGACCGACGTGAAGGCGTCGAACGCCGTATGCACCGTCGCGGTCACCACCCGCATCGGCACGTCCCAGTCGCCGCCGTTGACGTTCCAGAACAGCTCGTCGTGGTCGGCGAACGGGTTCAGCGCGCCACGCACGGT
>JANNUM010000014.1:0-3684 GCA_031395235.1 Chloroflexota bacterium | reverse complement strand
TCGAGGCGAACCGCCGCGGCCGCTTCTGGGTGACGCTCCCGATGGCCGATGACGACGAGCGCACCCGCCGCGAGCGCCTCGAGGGCCATCCCCGCGCCGGCATCCCGGTCATCGCTGTCCACGAGGGATACCCCGGGCACCATCTACAGCTGACGTACGCGGCGGACAACGCGTCCCTCGCGCGCAAGGCGTTGCGCAGCAACCTGATGGTCGAAGGCTGGGGCCTGTACGTCGAGGAGCTCATGACCGAGATCGGCTTCCTCGACTCGCCGGAGACGCGCCTGCTCCGTCTCAAGGATCTGCTGTGGCGCGCTGCGCGCGTCGTCGTCGACGTGGGTCTCTCGACCGGCGAGATGACCTTCGACGAGGCCGTCGCGTACATGGTCGAGCGGCCCAAGCTCGAGCCGGCGAACGCGCTCGCCGAGGTGCGCCGCTACACGCTCACCCCGACGCAACCGTCGTCGTACGCGCTCGGGCGCGCGGCGATCCTGGAGCTGCGCGACAAGGCGCGCGCGAAGGGCTGGGGGATGCGCTTCTTCCACGACAAGCTGCTTGGCGCGGGTTCGCTGCCGCCGACGCTCCTCGCGAAGGACGTCGATCTGGCGTGACCCGGCCGATGCGCTTCGCGACGCAGTCCGGTAGCGCGCCGAGCGGCCAGGAGTGGATTGATCGCGCGAAGCGTCTCGAGACGCTCGGCTACGACACGCTCGCGATGCCCGACCACATGATCGGCGGCGCCTGGGCCGCGATGCCGGCGCTCGCGGTCGCGGCGACGGTCACGCAGAAGCTCCGCGTCGGCACGCTCGTCATCGACAACGACTTCCGCAACCCCACGGTCTTCGCGCGTGAGTGCGCGACGGTCGACGCGGTCACGAATGGCCGCTTCGAGCAGGGTCGAGAAGGCGGAATGCCGGCCGAAGCCGGTGCAGCAGCCCTACCCGCCGTTCCTCATCGCGGGCGGCGGGCCCGACATCCTCGCGCTCGCGGGCCGCGAGGCGAACATCGTCGCGATCGTGCCGTCGGGTATCACCGGCTCGGGGACGACCCCGCCCGAGAAGTTCCGGCTCGAGACGATGCGCGATCAGATCGGCATGGTGCGTGAGGCCGCGGGCGCGCGCTTCGGGGAGATCGAGCTTTCGATGTTCCTCGACTACGTTCTCACCGATGACCGCGAGAAGACGATCGCCGAGCTGGCGGAGCAGGGGAAGGTCGAGCCCGACGTGGTGCGGAACAACGCCTACCGCGGGATCGGGACGCTGCGGGAGATCCGCGATCACATCGTGCGCGTGCGCGACGCGATCGGGATCACGTACTTCTGCCTGCGCGGGCCGGACGTCGACAGCCTCGGGCCGATCGTCCAGGAGCTGACTGGGAATAAACCGTGAGCTCACCGACCCGCACACGCTCTGCAGGTGCTCGGGCGTGCAGGTGATAATCGCGCATCACCCGCTCGGAAGCCGTCGCGCGCGTACTCGCAGAGCGTCCTGGGGATCGTCGAGGACCTGCTTCTTCGAAAGCGGCGTGAGGAGATAGACGCGCTGCGCCTGCTCTAGGAGGGCCAGGAAATAGCTTGCCCTGTCACGGGCGGAGGCAACCATGGCGCGAGAGCTCTACGGCTGCTCCCAGGGCACGAGGCCGATCTTGCGTCCCACGGCCAGAGCCGGGTCGTTCGGGTCGGCGTACGAGCCCGTGATCGCCCGGCCGAAGACCTCGTTGCTGTCGAGGGCGGTGACCTGGAAGACCGCGTAACCGAGGACGTCCGCGTACTGCGTCGCGCCACCCGCCACCACGTTCACCTCGAGCTTGACCTCGAGCAGGTGCGTGACGCGCTTGTTGTCCTCATCGATACCCGCCCCGCGGACCCAGCCCGTGTAGATCTCGCCGTCCACTGCGGTCGTCGTCTGCACATTGAAGGTGTGGTTCTCACCCGGGTCGACGCTGCCCACGCTCAGCGAAGGGATGACGCCGTCGATGCCGCAGACGAGCACCCCGCCGGTCGAACTCGTCGGGCACTTCGCCCACGAGAGCGTGAGCACGTCGGGTTTGGTCCACTTCGTTGGGCCGCTGGCAGACGTGGTCGGTCGGATGACGAAGTTCGCCTGCGTGCCCACGCTCCCGATCTCGACGAAGGCGTCGGATGACGCAAGGCTGTAGTCCTTCAGCTGGTTGTCCACGTTGATGTTCACCAGCGCTTCGTGAACACGACTGGTGAAGGGTGCGCTCGACGAACCGCGCACCCAGGCTTGATAGATGCCCTTGTCGCAGGCCGTCGTTGCGATGCCCGTCCAGTTCTGGGTGTAGGTGGCCACACCACCGGGCGTTGGGTTCGCGCTGAAGGTGCCGTTCGTCGCGCAGCCGTTCCGGAATGGGTTCGTGGTCGGGTTAGCTCCGCCGTCGGTCGTCATCGTGCCGTTGTCCGGGATGAGCGTCGCCGTGACCGTCGCGCCGCTGGACTGGAACTGCGGCGAGTACGTGTAGGAGATCGTCGAGTTCTGCGTGCCGGTGGACGCCAGCGTCAGCGTGCCACTCGTGAGGTTGAAGTCCGGCACGGTCTTCACCGTGCCGTCGTACAGCTGGAGCAGCAGCTTGTCGCCGATGCGGAAGCGCGTGGTGTAGTCCTCGACGAAGATGCCGGAGTTAGCGCCGTTCAGCACGGCGAGCTGGGCGCACGGCGCGAAGTTGCCGGCCTGGACGACGCAGATGTCCGGACCCGGGTAGCCCTCGAGGATCCACGCGGACTCGAACGCCTTCAGGGTATTCACGCTCGCGGTCGGCGACACGCCGTTGTACGCAAGACCGTTGTCCTGTTCGTGGACGAGGTCGCCGACGCCATCGGTGGTCGTGAAGTCACGAATGTCCAGCGCGATGTAGCCGCGGAACGAGGCGTCGTTGCTGGCCTTCGCGGATTGCCCGAAGAGCACGAACTCGCGGCCCTTGTTCACCTGATCGGCCACCGTGCATCCAGCGGGGTTCGTGCTCGTGCACAGGTAGTCCTGACCCTCGGCCATGATGTGGTCGATGAACTGGTTCGGGCTGCCGTTGCCAGGCCCCGGCGGGTTGTCGTTGCGCTTCACCACGCTGGGCAGGAAGCCGGTCTTGCTCTTCGCATAGCCGCGCGTCGTCATTTTGATCGTGTTCAGCGTCGGGCTCACGATCTTGATCAGGAAGGTGGGCACGTCCACGGTGATCGCGACGCGGCAACCTTTGCCGTTCGTCGTGACCGGCAGGATGCCGCTGATGAGGTTCTGGGGAGCGACGGTGGGGTCGTACTGTTCGCTGCCAAGCGGCGCGTACTCCACCCCTCCCGGTCCGGCCGGGAGCCCGAGCGGGTTGCCCTTCAGGTTGCGCTGCTGCAGCACGTTGTCCGCGGCGGTCCACGCCTCGAGCACCGTTCCGCCCTGAGCGTATTTGTACGCGCACGCGAGCGTCGCGGAGTCGACGGCGTCCTGGAGAAAGCGGCGCTCCGAGTAGAAGCGGCCGACGTCGATGCTCAGGGCCGCGAAGCCCATGAGGACCGTGAACATGAGAGCGACGAGAACGACCGTCTGCCCGGAGTCATCGCGAGCGAAACGAGCCCTCTCCACTGGTCTGCCGATGGTAACGACCGAGGAGATGGGTACGCGAGGCGTGGGCGTCGGCCTGCTACGCCGCAGAAACTCCGCTGTCACCGCGTGAACTGTGTGG
>JANNUM010000003.1:0-5903 GCA_031395235.1 Chloroflexota bacterium | reverse complement strand
CGACTTGCCGATCTCGTCGAACTCAGTGCCCGCGGGCTGCGCCGTTAGATCGCTTCCCTGGATGATCGAGAGCGACTCGAAGATCTCGCCTTCGAATTCGTCTCGGCTCTTGACGACCCGGATGCCGGCCACTACTTCTTCCGCCGCGCCGCCGACATGCCGGCCTTCACGATGTTCACGTACGCGCCGCAGCGGCAGAGGTTGCCGGCCACGGCTCGCCGCATCTCATCCTCGGTCGGGGCGCCGTTCGCGCGCAGCAGGGCGACGATGGACATGACCTGTCCGGGCGTGCAGAAGCCGCACTGGTACGCGTCGTGATCGATGAACGCCTCCTGGACCGGATGGAGCGCGCCGTCCTTCGAGATGCCCTCGATCGTCTCGACGCGCTTTCCCTCGCAGGCGACCGCGAGGGTGATGCACGAATACACCGGACGATCGTCGACCAGGACCGTGCACGCACCGCAGTTGCCCGCATTGCACACGAGCTTCGTCCCGGTGAGACCAAGCGGCCCCCGGAGCAGCTCGAGGAGCGAGCGCTGCGGCAACAGGTGCGCAGTCGCTCCCTGACCGTTGACCGTGAGGGAAACGTGGACCGCGTCGGGTCCGCGGAAGGGAGGCATCGGATTCGATGGTATCGAGCATCTCGGTATGCTGTCCGCGCCCACACGACCGACCACAGGAGGGAAGCACGTAATGGCAATCGAGCGCGTCGGGATCGTCGGTTTCGGACAGATGGGCTCGGGGATCGCGCAGGTGTGCGCTGCCGCGGGCCTCGACGTCTTGGCGCGCGAGGTCGACCAGAAGTTCATCGATCGTGGCTTCTCGCGCATCGATTCCTCGCTCGCCCGCGTCGTGAAAGCCGGGAAGCTCTCCGAGGACGACGCGAAGAAGACGCGCGGCCGCATCCGCGGCACGATCTCGCTGGCGGACTTCAAGGACCGCGATCTCGTGATCGAAGCGGTGATCGAGGTCATGGACGCGAAGAAAGAGGTCTTCGAAGAGCTCGACCGGGTGTGTCCAGCGTCGACGATCTTCGCCTCGAACACTTCCAGCCTCACGATCATCGAGATCGCCGCTGCGACGAAGCGCCCCGACCGCTTCGCGGGCCTGCATTTTTTCAATCCGCCCGTCGTCATGCAGCTGGTCGAAGTCGTGAAGGCGATCACGACGAGCGATTCGACGGTGGAGGCGCTGCGCGCCTTCGTCACGCGTCTCGGTCACACGCCAGTGGTCTGCAAGGACACGCCGGGGTTCATCGTGAACCGGCTGATGATCCCGATCATGCTCGAGGCGATCCGCGCGCTCGAGCAGGGCGTCGCCACCGCCGAGGACATCGACAAGGCGGTGAAGCTCGGCCTACGTCACCCAATGGGGCCGTTCGAGCTCATCGACTACACCGGGCTCGACATCAATCTGCACGTCGCGAACACGTTCTTCGATGAGTTCCGCGATCCCGCGTGGGCCCCGCCGCCGCTCCTGAAGCGAATGGTCCTCGCCGGTCGTCTCGGCGTGAAGACCGGCAGGGGCTTCTACGAATACGACGAGAACGGGAAGCGCAAGCCGTAGAGACTCACGAGATAGGGACGCCAAGCGTAGAGCGTCACGAGGGTGAGGCTCTCTGGAAGGCCGCCGTCTGGGCGGCGCTCGCAGGCATTATCCACATCGTCCGCACCGCAATTGGACCCGGCCTCTATCCCGACTGGTACGTCTTCCTGACCGCGGTCGCGTACGGCCTGATGCTCCCGGTCATCGCGGTCTTGCACGCGCGCCACACCAGAGTGCGCGACAGCGGCGCGATGCTCAGCACGATCATCGGCACGGTGGTCGTCGCGATAGGTATCGGCGCGACCGCCGCGCCCGAGCTCGCGCTCGCCGCGCTGTTCATCCGTGCCATGTGGTGGTGGACCCTGGGCAAACTGTGGTGGGAGACGGACGTTCTCAGCCGCTGGCTCGGTGCCGTCACCCTCGGTCTTGCTGTGGGCCAATTCGCGTTGGTGATCCTCTTCGGTCCGGTCGGCGCCGACATGACGATCCTGGCGCTGCCTCTGCGCCTCACGCTCGGCCTCTGGATGCTCGCGCTCGCGGCGGCGCTGTGGCGCATTCGCAGGGCGGCGTAACGGCGCGGCCGTCCGCGTGGACCGGCGAGCCGTCCTTCGCCGGCGTGCTCGCGGCGCGCGACTTCCTCACGGCGTATCTCGCGCCGACGCCGCTCATCCGCCGCGAGGCGGTCAGCGCGGCGCTCGGTCTCGACGTGTGGCTGAAATGCGAGAACCTCCTCCCGACGGCGGCCTTCAAGGTGCGCGGCGGCCTCAACCTGATCGGGCGCGATCCGACGGCCAAGCCGGGCGTTATCGGCGCGTCGACCGGCAACCACGGCCAGTCGCTCGCGTACGCGGGCGGCGTGTTCGGCGTGCCGGTGACGATCGTCGTGCCGAAGGACGCGAACCCGCTCAAGCTCGCGGCGATGCGCGCTAACGGCGCGACCATCGTCGAGCACGGCAACGACTACGACGACGCGCGCGAAGAGTGCGAGCGGCGCGCCGCGACCAGCGGCACGCGCTACGTGCATTCGGGGAACGAGCCGTACCTCATCGCGGGCGTGGCGACGGCCGCGCTCGAGGTCTTGGTCGAGCGGCCCGACATCGACGTCCTCATCGTGCCGGTCGGCGGCGGCAGCGGTGCTTCGGGTGCGGCGCTCGTGGCGAAGACGCTCAAACCGGAGATGACCGTCATCGGCGTCCAGGCCGAGGGCGCTTCGGCGGCCTACAACGCGTGGCGCGACCGCGCGCCGCGCAGCACCGACCGCGCGGCGACGTTCGCCGACGGCCTCGCGACGCGAACATCCTTCGATCTGCCGCAGCGGATGCTCGCTGCCCTGCTCGATGACTTCGTGCTCGTCACCGACGACGAGCTCTACGGCACGATGCGTCTCCTGCTCGTGGAAGGACACATCGTCGCCGAGGGCGCGGGCGCGGCACCTGTCGCCGCCGCGCGTCGTATGAAGGAGCGGCTCGCCGGCAAACGCGTGGCGTGCTGGATCAGCGGCGGCAACGCGACCGGTGAGTCACTCCGACGCGCGCTCGAGCAACGTTGACCCACCCGTCGCTCGTGCTCTACGCGATACCATCGCGAGGATGACGGTGACCGCGCGCGCGCGCCATGACGCGCTCGGACTGAGCCTCGACGACGTCAAGGGCATGTATCGAAAGATGCTGGAGACGCGCATGGTCAGCGAACGCATCCTCCAGCTGAACCGCATGGGCCGAACGCCGTTCGGCGCGGGGACCGACGGTCACGAGGCGGCGCAGATCGGCGCGGCGTGGAACATCCGCCGTGGCAAGGACTGGACCGTCCCTTATTACCGCGACATGGGGGTCGCGTTCGTGCTCGGAGTCACGCCGCTCGAGGAGTTCCGCATGGTCCTCGCGAAGGCGACCGACACGCACTCCGCGGGACGACAGTTCCTCAACCAGTTCTCAAGCCCGAAGGACCGCATCGTGACGCGCTCGGTATGCGTCGGCACCGAGTTCCCGCATGCCGTCGGCCTCGCGCTCGCGATCCGCAATCTCAAGGAGCAGAACATCGTCTTCGCGTTCGGCGGCGACGCGTCGACCAGCCCCGGCGACTTCCACGAGGCCATCAACTTCGCGGCGATCCACAAGCTGCCGGTCGTCTTCGTCATCGAGAACAACCTGCTCGCGATCTCGACGCGCGTCGAGCAGCAGATGGCCGTGCCGAACGTCGCGGACAAGGCGGCGGGCTACGGGGTCCGCGGCTTCATCGCGGACGGCATGGACGTGCTCGACTCCTTTGATAAGACGAAGCAGGCCGTGCAGCACACACGCTCCGGCGCCGGTCCGACCCTGGTGGAGCTCAAGTGCTACCGCTACCAGCCACATACGTCCGACGACGACGACAGCCGCTACCGCACGAAGGACGAGGTCCGCGAATGGATGGCGAAGGACCCGCTCGATCACGCGCGCAAGTACCTGGGAGAGCACGGAGCGACAAGCGAGGAGCTCGAGGCGATCCGCCGTGCGCTCGACACGGAGATCGAGGCCGCGATCGCGCAGGCGGACAGCGAGCCGGACCCGCGACCCGAGGACGCCATCAAGCACGTGTACGCCGAGGAGGCTCCGCGCCCCGACGGCACCCGCTCCTAAGGGTCGTGCGCGGCCTCGGCGTCGCGCTCGCTCTCTTCCTCGCGGCCTGCTCGACCCAACCGGCGGAGGTCACCCCGACGCCGTCGCCCACGCACGAGCCCGGCACGACGCTGATCACGGTGCTGCTCGATCTCTCCGGCGCGCGCGCACCGACCGGCGTCCCGCAACGCAACGCGATGCAGCTCTGGCTGGATCAGCAGCAGGCGCGCGGCGGTCAGCAGCGGCTGCGCGCGAAGTTCGTCGACCTCGCCGGCAGCGACGCGCGACTGCTCATCGAGCTGCGCCGGGCAGCCGAGGAGGACCGCGCGGACGCCGTGGTCATCGGCGTGCCGTTCGCGTACGACGAGACGTTCGCCCGCGCGCTGGGTATCGCGCGCCTTCCGGTCGTCCTCACGCTCCCCGCACCCGAGCCGACGTCTCTGCCCAGCGGGGGCTGGGCCTTCGCGCTCGCGCCGACATACACGGACCTCGCGCGCGCGGCCGTCGACGACGCGACGCAGCGCGGCGTGCTGCTGCCGACCCTCCTCGCGAGCGACGAGTCCCCGCCGGCGATCGCCGAGCGCCTCGCGCTCGCCAAAGAGCTGGAGCAGCGCGGCCTCGTTTCCCCAACGGTCGTGATGGTGTCGACTCAGGACGCATTTGCGCGCGTCCGCGCCGGCGCTTCGTTCGCGCGCAGCCTGCTCTGCACGGGCCCGGCCGCCACGTACGTCGACGCGACGCGCTCGCTCGCCACGGCTGGGATCACGCCACGCGTGTATCTCTCCTACCTAATGGAGGCCAGCGACGCGTCCGCACTGCGGGAAGGCTCCGATCTCGCGATGTGGCCGGGCTCGCGGAATCTGGCGGCCGCCTCGACGGAGCCGACGACCGCGGAGCGCGCCACCTTCCTCCAGGGGTACGCCGCCCGGCACGGCACGCCGAGCACGCTCGCGGCGACGGCCTACGACGCGCTCGCCCTCATCGACTCCGCGGACGAGACCGCGGGCGGCACACCCGACCGCGCGCGGTTGCGAGAGCGACTGGAGGCAACTACGTTCGCCGGCATCACGACCCGCTACACGTTCACCGCGGCGCGCCATGCCGGCTTCGACACGGTCGACCTCGTCTATCTGCGCTGGAGCAGCAGCGGGCGCGCCGGCTTCGCGCTCGCTTCGGAGCCCGCTCCGAAGGAAGCGCGATGAGCGAGCTCGATCGCCTCGTCTACGACTGGAACCGCGACGGCCGCGCGGTCAAGGCGGATTACCGCGCCGTCGAGCTCGACGACGAGACGCTCCGCGACGGTCTGCAGGGTCCGTCGGTGCGCAACCCGCCGCTCGTAGTGAAGAAGCGCCTGCTCCAGCTGATGGATCAGCTCGGGATCGACAGCGCCGACATCGGGCTCCCCGGCGCATCGGCACGCGCGCGAGCGGAGATCGTCGAGCTGGCGAGGGAAACGACGAAGCTGAAGAAGCTGCGCCCGAACCAGGCGATCCGCACCCATCCGCTCGACGTTCAGGGGGCCGTCGAGACCGCGGTCGAATCGGGCGTGAAGATCGAGAGCTGCGCGTTCATCGGATCGTCGCCGATCCGCCGTCTCGCGGAGGACTGGTCCCTCGACACGATGCTGAAGAATGTCGAGGACTCCGTTACGACGCTCGTGACGAACGGACTGCCGGTGATGTTCGTGACGGAGGACACGACGCGCGCGGACCCCGAGACGCTCACGAAGCTTTACGAGGTCGCGATCGGCTGCGGCGCGAA
>JANNUM010000535.1:0-6404 GCA_031395235.1 Chloroflexota bacterium | reverse complement strand
TGCGGCGCTCCCAGGCCGGTCGGATGAGGTCGCCGAGCGTGCGGTTGGAGGCCACGACGACGCCGACCAGAAGGAGCGCGACGAGCGCGATCGGTCCCCCGACGTCGCCAAAGGCGCCGGTCGCGATCTTCGCGACCGTCGCTCCGACAACACCACCAGCGCCTTGGCCGATCGCGGGCTCACCGCGCTGGTAGTGCTGCGTGATCGCGAGGAGCGCGACGAACACGAGCGCACTGCCGGACATCGGGATGATCGCGCTGCGGCGCATGAGGCCGAACCAGAGCTCCGCTGCGAGGGCGGCGAGCAGGAACGGCACCACAAGAGCGCCCCAACCAAGGCCCGAGACGAGGAACGCGTGCCACCACTGCAGGACCGGTCCCTGGTCGGCGATGAGCGCGACGATCGAGAGCACCGCGAACGCGAGCAGCGCGATCGCGCCGACCTCATTGCGGATGCGCGGGTCGACAGCGGAGACCGCGCCGCGCTGCGGCTGGCGGCGCGACACCCGTCGCGCGCTCATACCTGCATGATCACCGGTAGCACCATCGGCCGGCGCTTCGTGCGCTCGTAGAGGTAGGCCGTGACGCTCTCGTGGATCGAGTCGCGGAGCGTCGCGACTTCGGCGAGGTGCTCGCCGGTCTGCGCCTCGCCGAGCCCGTCGAGGATGCGCTGCTTCGTGCGCTCGACGATGTCATTCGCGTCCTCCTCGGGGACGAAGCCCTTCGTGACGATGTCCGGGCCTGCGATGACCTTGCCGGTCTGGCGCTCGATCGTGAGCACGACCAGGAAGATGCCGTCGCTGCCGATCGACCAGCGATCGCGCATCACCGACTGGCTCACGTCGCCCACGCCGAGACCATCCACGTACACGACGCCGGAGGCGACCTTTTGCCCCAGTCGCGCGCCGCGGTCGTCGATCTCGAGCGAGTCGCCGTTGGTGATGACGAACGCGTTCCCCGGCGCCACGCCGAGATCGATCGCGATGCGCGCGTGGCGCACGAGCATCCGGTATTCGCCGTGGACCGGGATGAAGTACTTCGGCCGCAGGATGTTGAGAAGCAGCTTGAGCTCCTCCTGACTGGCATGTCCGGAAACGTGGGGCCGCACGCCGGCGTCGTAGATGACCTCCGCCCCAAGCTTGAAGAGGTTGTCTACGGTGCGGCTCACGAGCTCCTCATTGCCGGGGATGGGCGTGGCCGACATGACCACGGTGTCTCCGTCTTTCACCACGACGTGACGGTGGTCGCCGAGCGCCATGCGTGACAGCGCGCTCGTGGGCTCTCCCTGGCTGCCGGTGGTGATGATGCAGAGCTCATGGTCCGGGAGCTTGTCGATCTCCTTGGGTTGGATGAGCGAGCCCTCGGGGAACGCGAGGTAGCCGAGCTCGCGCGCGGTGCGCGTGTAGTTCTCCATCGAGCGCCCGATGATCGCCGTGCGTCTCCCCCACGCCGCCGCCACGTCCACGATCTGCTTGATGCGCGAGATGTTCGACGCGAAGGTCGTGGTGATCACCCGGCCCGGCGCGCGCGACATGATCGCGTCGAGCAGGTCGCCGACGTGGCGCTCCGACTGCGTGTAGCCGGCGACCTCGGCGCGAGTAGAGTCGGAGAGCAGCAGAAGGACGCCGTGTGCGGCGATCTCCGAGAGACGCGCGAAGTCCGTCTGCTTGCCGTCGACCGGCGTGTGGTCGAACTTCCAGTCGCCTGAGTGCACGATCGTCCCGTAGCGCGTTTCGATCGTCAGCCCGACGGCGTCGGGGATGCTGTGGCACACGTAGTACGAGTCGCACTCGAACGGACCCACTCTGAACGGAGTTCCGGGTGTGATCTCGTTCGCGTTCACCTTGTCGGCGAGCTTGTGCTCGCGCAGCTTCGTGCGCATGAGGCCGAGGGTCAGCTTCGTCCCGTAAATCGGGACCTCCGGGAGGTCGCGCAGCACGTACGGCAGCGCGCCCATGTGGTCCTCGTGGGCGTGCGTGAGGATGATCCCGCGCACCTTCGCCTTGTTCTGGCGCAGGTACGTGATGTCGGGAATGACGAGATCGATGCCGAGCATCTCCTCGTCGGGGAACATGAGGCCGGCGTCGACGACGACGATGTCGTCGCCCTGCTCGATGGCAAGCATGTTCTTCCCGATCTCGCCGAGGCCGCCGAGGGGAATGACGCGCAGAGCGTTAGCCAAAGAGCGTCATCTGATCCACTGTCTTTTTCTCCCCCACCAGCTCCTTGGCCACCGGTTCGGTGGCGAGAAGTAATGCCAGCGCCGCGAAGTCGCCGGCGAGCGCGCCGCGCAGCGCAGGCTGATGCAGTGCCGCGGCCGGGTGGTACACCGGGAAGATCGTCAGGCCGTCGACCTTGCGCGGCCGCCCGTGGATCCGCGAGATCGATTCACCCGGCAGGAACTTGCCCATCGCGTGCCGCCCGAGCGTGACGATGACCTTTGGCTTGAGCACCTCGAGATGACGCCGCAGCCAGATGTCGCAGGCGCTCACCTCCGCTGGCAACGGGTCGCGGTTCTCCGGCGGGCGGTGCCGGACGACGTTGGTGATGAACACCTTGCTCCGATCGAGGTTGATGCCCGACAGGAGCTCGTCGAGCAGCTGTCCGGCGGCTCCCACGAACGGCCGTCCCTGGAGATCCTCGTTGTACCCGGGCGCTTCGCCCAAGAAGAAGATCCCCGACTCGGCGCTCCCCTCGCCTGGCACGGCCTGCCGTGCGCTGCGGTGAAGGGGACACGCCGTGCAGGCCCGGATCTCGTCGGCGAGCGTGCGCAGGTCGTCTTGCATTCGCGGTGATTATGTCGCGCTCATGGCTTCGTCGGGGCCTTTCGCGCCAGGTAGAGCACATCCGTGTAGATCCGCTTGGGCATCTCGACGACATCCACGACGAATCCCGCGCGCTCGAACATGGCGATGCCCTCGGCGCGTGACGGGAAGTAGAACCGGTCGCGTCCGCCCTTCGTCAGCCCCAGGCTCACGGTGACCAGCTCCTGCCCGTAGGTCAGCGCGTAGCGGGGGTCCAGCCGGCGCTCCTGCGCCTTCACCACAAGCGGCCCGCCCTCGCCGAGAGCCGCGGCGGCGTTGCGCAGCACGCTCTCCTGCTGCTCGAATGTGAGGAGGTAGAGCACGTCGACGATCGTCACCGCGTCGCAGCGCGGAGGCGTGTCCGCGACGATGTCGCCGACCTCGAACCGCAGCCATTGCGTGTCCTGGATCGCGCCCCGGGCGACGTCGATCTTGCGCGGGTCGAGGTCGATCCCGAGTACACGCCGCGTCGGCGACGCCTCGCGTAGCACGCAGGCGAAGAGGCCGTGGCCCGAGCCCAGGTCCACGATGAAGCCCTTCTTGGGCACGTAACGCTCGACGACCGCGAGGTCCGAGAGGAACGCGCGTCCGTGCACGAACAGACGCGCCGCGAGCGGCGCGCTCGTGTAGCGGCGCAGGGCGCGGCCGAGTGCGCCGGTCGCGGTGGCACCGGGCATCAGTGCACCCGCCAGATCACGCCGGCGCCGCCCAGCGCCGTGCGCAGGAGCGGGTCCGTGAGCAGCGCGAGATCATCGGTGCGCTCGTGCAGCAGGGTGTCGAGCTGGCGCAGGTCGTCGTCGACGTACCCCGGGTGGGCCGAGAGCTCTCCCAGTCCACCGTAGGCCGCCAGGAGCGCCACGCCGGCGGCGTCGAGACGCGGACGGTGCGAGGTCAGGTCGACGTACCACGACGGGCCGCCGATGCCGCGGAGGGCGAGTTCCGAAATGACCGAGGCCGCGTGCAGCGAGGCGATCTTGACCTGTGCTCGAAGGCGTGGCGCGCGGCCACGGCGCACCCAGCGCACACCAAGATCGCGCGCGACATGTCCGACGACCACCGCGACCGGCGGCATGAGGTGCACGTGCCGATGCGAGTCCCACGCCAGTGCCGGGACACCCCACGAGCGGGCCCGTGCGGTCTGGGCGCGAAGCTCCGCGGCGAGCTCGGCTGCGCGCACCCTCCCAGTGAAGAGGCGGCGCGTGAAGACGGACAGCGGGTAGAAATGTCCATCCTCGTCACAGAGCGACGGGACGGCCGCAGGGTCGCACGCCGGCCGGCCACCGACCAGATCGAGGTGGAGTCCGACTTCGAGCTCCGGCTCGGCCAGCGCGAGAGCGGCCGACTCCTGGGCCGCTGGGAAGGTCACGAGCAGCGACGTCGAGCGCACGACGCCGCGGCGATGAGCTTCGAGGATGCCGCGTGTCACAGCGGCGCTGAGGCCGAGGTCGTCGGCGGTCACGACGACGCTCAACGGTACCGGCCGAGGAAGTCGTTCAACCGGATACGGACGAGGTCGCGCATCATCCGCGGCGCCTGCGCCGCGAAATTGATGCTCGTCTCGCCGTCCTGAACGAGCGCGAAGGGGATCTCGCGGACGCGATAGCGCGCGCGGTGCGCCAGGAAGAGCACCTCGGCGTCGAACGCGAAACCGTCCAGCCGTTGGCGATGAAAGACATCTTTCGCGGCCTCGGCCGTGTAGGCCTTGCCGCCGCACTGCGTGTCCTGCACTCCGGTGGGCACGAGCGCGTGGACGCAGGCGCGGAATGCGTCACCAATGAAGCGCCGCCACCACGGCCGGCGCACGACCGAGCCGGGGACGTAACGCGAGGCGATCGCGATGTCGGCGCCCTCGTCGATCGCGACCACGAACTTGTCGATGATCTCCACGGGGATCGTGAGGTCGGCATCGAGGAAGACGATGGGATCCCCCGTCGCGCTGAGCACGCCCGCTCGCACCGCCGACCCCTTGCCGCGGTGTGGCAGCGGCAGGTAGCGGTAGGTGAGACCGGCCTGTGGCAGCGCCGCCACCGCATCGGCGAAGGCCTCACCGGTGTGATCGGTCGAGCCATCGTCCGCGACGATGATCTCCGCCCCCGTCCCGCGGTCAGCGAGATACTCGGCGCATGCGGCGAGGCTCGCCGCGATGCGGCGAGCCTCGTTATAAGCCGGAAGAACTAGTGAGAGCAGCGGCTACCTGCGAGGCGGACCGCTCCGCCGGAAGCCTCCCCCACCACCGCCACCGCCGGGCGGGCCGCGGAAGCCGCCCCGGTCGCCGCCCTCGCGGTCATTGAACCGTGCCCGTTCGGCGCGCTGGCGCTCCTCGAAGCCGTTGCCGTCCTCTTTGACGGCACGCATCGAGAGATTGACGCGGCCCTGCCGGTCGACCTCGGCGACCTTCACGCTGACCTTGTCACCGACGGTCACGACGTCCTCGATGCGGTTCACGCGCTCGTTCGAGATCTCGGAGATGCGCACGAGGCCTTCCTTACCGGGAAGGTACTCGACGAACGCGCCGATCGACATGATCCGCGTGACCTTCCCCTCGAAGACCTCGCCCACCTCGGGCTCCCGCGTGAGTCCTTCGATCATCTGCTTCGCCTTCGCGCGGCCCTCGGCCTTGGCGCCGGTGATCCGCACCGTGCCGTCGTCCTCGAGCTCGATCGCGGTGCCGGTCTCGCTCTGGATCGCGCGGATCATCTTGCCACCGGGCCCGATGACCTCGCGGATCTTGTCCGGGTGGATCTTGATGGTCTCGATGCGCGGCGCCCAGAACGACAGCTCCGGACGTGGCGCGCTGATGACGTCGCGCATCGCGCTCAAGATGAACAGGCGCGCCTCGCGTGCCTGCGCGAACGCCTGACGCATGACGTCGAGCGAGATGCCCTTGATCTTGATGTCCATCTGGAGCGCCGTGATGCCCTTGTCGGAGCCGCAGACCTTGAAGTCCATGTCGCCGTAGTGGTCCTCGAGACCCTGGATGTCGGTAAGGATCGTGTACTTGCTGCCGGAGGTCACGAGGCCCATCGCGATGCCCGCGATCATCTCCTTGATCGGCACTCCTGCGTCCATGAGCGAAAGGGTGGAGCCGCAGGTCGACGCCATCGACGACGAGCCATTCGACTCGAGCGTCTCGCTGACGACGCGGATCGTGTACGGGAACTCCTCCTTTGTCGGCAGGACCGGCATGAGCGCGCGCTCTGCGAGTGCGCCGTGGCCGATCTCGCGACGGCCTGCGCCGCGCATCATCCGCACTTCACCGACCGAGTACGGCGGGAAGTTGTAGTGGTGCATGTAGCGCTTGGTGTCCACCGGCGACAGCGTGTCGATGATCTGCTCGTCACCGGTCGGGCCGAGCGTCGTGATGGACAGGACCTGCGTCTGGCCACGCGTGAAGAGTCCTGAGCCGTGCGTGCGCGGGAGTACGCCGACCTCGATGGACAGCGGCCGGATCGTCTTGGTGTCGCGGCCGTCGGGCCGCAGGTTCTCCTCGGTGACCGCGCGGCGGAACTCCTCCTCGAGGATCGTTTCGTAGGCCGTGGCCACCTCTTCCGCGACCACGAGGCTGCCTTCCTTGACGAACTGCGCGGCCGCCTCGGCCTTG
>JANNUM010000463.1:0-2860 GCA_031395235.1 Chloroflexota bacterium | reverse complement strand
CGGCAGCGGCCGGAGATACGCGATGTCGTACAGGCCCTGATGGGTCCGGCCATCGTCGCCGACGATGCCCGCGCGGTCCATCGCGAAGACGACCGAGAGGTCCTGCACCGCGACGTCGTGCAAGACCTGGTCGAAGCCGCGCTGCAGGAACGTCGAGTAGATCGCGACGATCGGGACGATGCCCTGCGTCGCGAGACCCGCGGCCATCGTGACGGCGTGCTGCTCGCAGATGCCGACGTCGATCACGCGCTGCGGGAACTCACCGAAGAGCGGCAGCATCCCGGTGCCGCCCGGCATCGCCGCGGTGATCGCCACCGCCCGGTCGTCGGTCTTCAGGATCTCGCGCACCGTGTCCGCGAACACAGCGGTGTACTGCGGTGCCGTGGGTTTGGCTGAAGTGGTCGCGGACACGCCGTGCCACTTCACGTTGTCGTCCTCGGCCGGACCGTACCCGTGGCCTTTCTGCGTGTGCACGTGCACGAACACCGGGCCGTCGCGGAAGTCGCGCGCCTTCGCGAGGACGCTCTCGACCGCGAAGAGGTCATGACCGTCGACGGGACCGAAATACGTGAAGCCGAGCTGCTCGAACAGCAGGTTGGGGATCAGCAGCGCCTTGAGGCTGTTGAAGATGCGACGCCGCGCCTCTTCAGCCAGCTCGCCGGCGGGCATGTGGTCGAGGACCTGTCGCACGACGTGCTTCGCCCCTCGGTACGGGGACGCCGTGCGCACGGCCTCGAGCATCCGCGATACCGCTCCGACGTTCGGAGCGATGCTCATGCCGTTGTCGTTGAGCACGACGATGACCCGGCGGTGATCGTGACCCACGTTGTTGAGGCCCTCGAAGGCGAGGCCGGCGGTCAGTGCGCCGTCGCCGATCACCGCCACGACGTGGAACTCCTCGCCTTTTATGTCACGCGCGAGCGCCATGCCGTGCGCGGCCGAGATGGACGTCCCCGCGTGGCCCGCTCCGAACTGATCGTGCTCGGATTCGGTCCGCACCAGGAATCCTGAGATACCGCCCAGCTGACGCAGCGTGTCGAAGCGGTCGCGCCGACCGGTGAGCATCTTGTGCACGTAGGCCTGATGGCCGGTGTCCCACACGATCTTGTCGCGCGGCGACTCGAACACGCGATGGAGCGCGACGGTGAGCTCCACGGTGCCGAGGCTCGACGAGATGTGGCCGCCGGTGCGCTGGACCATGTCGACGGTGTACTCGCGGATCTCGCGGCAGAGCTGAAGCAGCTCGTCCTTATGGAGCGCGCGCATGTCGCGCGGATCGTTGATGCGCTCGAGCACGGTCAAGATCTCCATACTACGGGCGCGTGCTGGATTTTTCGTCTTACGCGGTCGTCATAACGGGCGCGACCGGCAATCTCGGAGCCGCGGTCGTGCGCGCGTATCTCGCACGTGGGACGCATGTCGCCGCCGCGGTGCGCGACGCGGCGAAGGGCGACGCGTTGCGGGCCGCTTTCGATGACGTGGCGGGCGACGCTGCCGATCCACGACTGCTCGTGATCGAGGCCGACCCCGCCGACGTTGCCGCGATGGACGCGCTCGTCGAGCGCGTGCTGCGCGCGTGGGGCCGCATCGACATCCTCAACAACCTCGCCGGCACGTTCAAGGGCGGATCGGCGCTCGACACCGGTCTCATGCGCGAGCTGTGGGATAGCAACGTGCTGACGGCGGTCACGGCGGGCGCGGCCTGTCTTCGACCGATGCGCGCGCGTGGCTACGGCCGCATCGTGAGCGTCTCGGCGATCGGCGCGCTTAAGGGCGCTCGGAATAGCGCGGCCTATGCGATGTCGAAGAACGCGCTCGTGCGCTGGACGGAGTCCCTCGCCGCCGAGGTGAAAGGCGAGGGGATCACGGTCAATGCCGTGTTGCCGACGACCATCGACCATCCGGTCAATCGCGTGCAGATGCCGAAGGCCGACCCGAAGCTCTGGCCAACGCCGGAGGAGGTCGCGAACGTCATCCTGTTCCTCTCATCGCGTGAGGCGAGCGGCGTGAACGGCGCCGCCATCCCGATCACGGCGCGGACGTAGGAGGAAGCGATGGATTTCCAGCTCATGAAGTTCATCCACGTGCTGCTCGCGATCGTCGCGGTCGGGTTCAACGCCTCGTACGGCATCTGGCTCGCGCGCGCCGCGAAAGCACCCCAGGCCACGCAGAGCCACGTCCTGCGCACGATCAAGTTCCTCGACGACCGGTTCGCGAATCCCGCCTACGGCCTGCTGCTCGTCACCGGCCTGCTCATGGTGTTCGACGCGGGCATCCCGTTCAGCCGACTGTGGATCGCGGGCGGCATCGGTCTCTGGCTCGTGCTCGTGTTCGTCGGACTTGGCGTGTACACGCCGACGCTCCGCGATCAGATCCGTCTCCTGGAAAGCGAAGGTCCGGGAAGCGAGGAGTACCAGCGCCTCGCGGCGCGCGGCCGCAATGTCGGCATCGTCCTCGCGCTCATCGTGGTCGTGATCGTGTTCCTCATGGTGACGAAGCCCGCCTGACGGTCCCGATCAGGCGGACAGGATGCGGAGATCGAAGGCTGGGTCGAACGGGTCGAGGTACCGGACGCCTTCGAGGATCCTCCCGTGCTCGGCGTCTTCAGTGAGTACATACGGGATCTGATTGAGCTTTGCCGCCGACCAGATGAGCGCGTCCCACACCGACAGGCGGTGTCGCTCCGCGCCGCGTAACGCCTCGAACGTGACCGCCGCGGTGAGGTCGACGATCCGGGAGGCGCGTGCTATCCGCTCGATCTGGACAAGGGCGTGCGCTGGGGACATCGCGTCGGGCAGGCGTCTGACCGCTGCAAAGAACTCTGTCATGCACTGGACGCTTATGACGACCTGCTCCGCCG
>JANNUM010000426.1:0-2625 GCA_031395235.1 Chloroflexota bacterium | reverse complement strand
CGTGCTCGACCATCCGGTCCTCGCGATCGAGCGCGTCCGTTTCCACGGCGAGCCGGTCGCGCTCGTCGTCGCGGAGACCAACCGCGAGGCCGCGGAGGCCGCCGAGCTCGTGGAGGTCACCTACGAGGAGCTGCCGGTCGTCATCGATGCAGACGACGCGCTGAAGCCCGACGCGCCGAACCTGCACGAGCGTCGCGGCGAGCGCGTCGGCGACGAGGGCATGGACGAGGGCGAGGGCGGGCTCGCCGCCAACGTCTGCGCGATCGCCCGCGTCGGGTGGGGCGACGTCGAAGACGCGTTCAAGCGCGCCCACCTCGTCGTCGAGGGCGAGTACCGCTACCCGATGCTCTACGGCTACGCGATGGAGCCGTACAACGCCCTGGCCTTCTTCGATCAGGGCGATCTCGTCGTGTACTCGAGCGCGCAGCACGTGTACATGGTCCGGCGCGACCTCGCCCGGATGTTCCACCTGCCGCTCGCGCGCGTCCGCGTCAGCGCGCCGTACGTCGGCGGCGGCTACGGCACGAAGTCGTACACCAAGGTCGAGGGGATGACGGCGGCGGCCGCGTACTTCACCGGACGCCCGGTGAAGCTCGACCTCAGCGTCGAGGAGGCGATCCTCACCACGCGCTCCGCCTCGGCCCACATCCGCGCGCGCTCCGCGTTCACGGCCGACGGGATGCTGCTCGCCCGCGACTTCGAGATCGTCATGAACTCGGGCGCGTACACCGACAACACGCCGCTGGTGAATTCCAAGACGGCCAACCGCTGCTTCGGGCCGTATCGCATACCGGCGCTACGCGTGGTCGCGCGCTCGGTGTTCACCAACACCGTCCCCTCGAGCTCGCTCCGCGGCTTCGGCGCGCCCCAAGGCAACATCGCGGGCGAGCTGCAGATGGATGAGGCGGCGGCGAAGCTCGGGATCGATGCGGTCGAGCTGCGGATCCGCAACCTCGTCGGCCCGGGGGAGGAGTTCATGCCCGGCAAGCGGCCGCTCGACGCGGACCTTAGGGACGACCTGCGCTGTCTCGCGTCGGCGCTTGCGTGGCCGGGGGCCACGATCGGGCGCTCGATCGGCCTCGGCGTGTCGGCATCGGACGCCGGCGCGTATCCGACCTCGACCGCGGCCGTGCGCATCCACTCGGACACGTCGATCACGCTCTTCACCGGATCGACCGAGCTGGGTCAGGGCTCGCGCACGGTCCTCGCGCAGATCGTCGCGGAGGAGCTGGGCGTACCGCTCGAAAGCGTGAGCGTCGTCAACGGCGACACCGGCGTCGTGACCTACGAACGGACGACCGGCGCGAGCCGGACGACGACGATCACCGGCCGCGCCGTCCAGGAGGCGTGTCGCGACGCGCGGCGGCGCGTCCGCGAGCTCGCGGTGCAGGCGCTAGAGGTCCCGACCGAGGAGATCGAGGAAACCGCGGGCGGGATCCGCGCGCGTGGCCGCGAGCTCAGTTACGGCGAGGTGATCGAGCGCTGGTTCGGCGCGGGTGGCGAGGTGTTGGGCCACGGCGCGGTGCGCCGCGCTGAGGGATTCGCGAAGATGCCGCCGTTCTACGAGATCGGCTGCAGCGGGATCGAGCTTTCGGTCGACCGCGAGACGGGCGTCGTGCACATCACGAAGCTCACCACCGTGGGTGATGTCGGCTTCGCGATCAATCCCGCGCTCGTGCACGGTCAGGATGCCGGTGCGGCGATGATGGGTCTCGGTGCGGCGCTGCATGAGGAGCTCGTCTACGACGGCGAGCAGCTCGCGAATCCGAATGTCGTCGATTACCGGGTACCGCGCTTCAGCGACCTGCCCGACGAGGTGATCCATCTGCTCGCCGAGCGCCGTGACGGATCGGGACCCTACGGGGCGAAGGGTGCGGGCGAGGGGGCGGGGAACACCATCGGCGGTTCGGTCGCGTCCGCGCTCGGACGCCTTTTCGGTGTGTTCCCGCACCAGCTGCCGATGACTCCCGAGCGCGTCTGGCGCCTGATGAACGATGCCGCCGCACGGAGCGAGCAGCGCCGCTGAGCGTGGGCGAGGGTCCGCGCGCCGTCAGGCGGGCATGAACTCGCCCATGCCTGAATGCACGCCGTTCTTGCGCAGCTCGGCCTCGTAGATCTCACGGATGCGCGGGTCCTCGTCCTCGTACTCGATCTGGCGGCCGCCCTCCTTCACGCTCACGTCCATGCCGAGGAACGTCTTGCGCTTGTCGGCCAGGGTCGGATAGCGAAGACCGCCGAACGCGACGGCGAGATACCGCGCGGGCTCGGCGCTGGTGTTGAAGTGCTGGTGGTAGAGCATGTCGGTCGGCGCGAAGACGGATCCGTGCTTCCAGTCGAAGTGCCGGAGCTCCGTCTCACCTTCGTACCAGTACAGGCTGTAGCCCTCACCGGTCACCGCGAACACGTGGAAGTCGGAGCCATGACGATGGCCTTTCTTGTACGTGCCGACCGGCATCTCGGAGATGTGCGCGTGCATCGTGCCGTCGGCGAGCACGAACATGATGTTGCTGCCGCCCGCGCCGCGCGCCTGCCACGTCTCGAGCTTGAAGGTGCGTAGGTCCGGCACGAAATTCGTCTCCCACATGTGCCGCCCGGGTCGCAGCGGTAGGAACGTGCCTTCGCCCC
>JANNUM010000234.1:0-9296 GCA_031395235.1 Chloroflexota bacterium | reverse complement strand
CGCCGCTGCGGTCCTGCGCGATGAACGTCGCGAATGTCATGTCGTCGAGTTGGTCCGGCTGCGTGTCGGCGAGCTCGGCCAGCGTGTGCTGCGGCTTAAGGTTGAGGAGCGACGCGACGTTACCGAACTCGAGGCTCAGGTCGAGGATCGCGGTCTTGTACATCTTGGTCTCCGCGAGCGCGACCGCGCTGTTCACCGCGAGCGTGGTCGCGCCCGCGCCGCCCTTGCCATGCAGGAACACGACCACCCGGCCGCGCTTGATCACCTCGCCGGCCGTCGCCTTCATGCGCTTGATGAGGACCTCGATCTTCGCGGAGAGCACCGCCATCTCGACCGGTTTCGCGATGTACTCGTCGGCGCCCTCGGCGTAACCGGTGAGGATGTCGTCGGCCTGCTTGCGGGCCGACAGCATGACGATCGGAACGCGCGCGGTGCGGTGATCGGCGCGGAGTCGTCGCGTGAGCTCGAAGCCGTTCATGTTCGGCATGTTCACGTCGGTGACGATGAGGTCGGGCATCTTCGCGCGGATCTGGCGCAGTGCTTCGATGCCGTCGGTGGCGACGACGACCTCGTAACCCCGCCGCTGAAGCGACGACTCGAGGAGCTTGCGGATCTGCTCCTCGTCGTCGACGATGAGGATGCGGTCCGGAGTCACGCGGTCGGCGCTCAGGAGGTGTGGTCCGGCATCGGCGCGCTCAAGCCTCCACCTGACTGCCCAAGCCTGCAAGCGGCAGGGCGACGTGGAACACGGAGCCGCGGCCCAGCTCGCTCTCCGCCCACACTCTGCCGCCGTGGAGCTGGACGATCTGACGGACGATGGGTAGGCCCAGGCCGGTCCCCTGGATGTCCCTCGTCGCCTGCGAATCCACGCGCGAGTAGCGCTCGAATATCGTCTCCAGGGCGTCCGGCGGGATCCCCAGACCCTCATCGCGAACGTCGAATCGAAGCTCGCTTCCGTCCGCGCGCGTCGTCAGCGTGATGCGGCCGCCCGTCGGCGAGTACTTCACCGCGTTGTTCAGGAGATTGGACGCGACCTGCGTCATGCGGTCGCGGTCCGCCTGGATCTGGGGCAGGTCGGGCTGCAGATCGAGCGTCAGCGTGTGGTTCGGCGCGTTGGGGCGCACGCGATCGGCGACGTCGCCGACGACGGAGTTGAAGTCGATGGCCTCGGGATGGATCGCCATCCGCCCCGACTCCATGCGGTCGAGGTCGAGCATCTCGTTGATCATGCGGTTCAGACGCTGGACGTCCCGGTTGATGTCTCCGGCGTATTCGCGCATCTCTGCGAGCGTGAGCTCCTCGTCGCGCATCATCTCGCTGAAGCCCTGGATGCCGGTGAGCGGCGTGCGGAATTCGTGGCTGACGATGGAGACGAACTCGCTCTTCGCGCGGTTGAGGCGCTCGAGCTGCTCGACCGCCTGGCGCTGGCGGCTGAACGCCTCGACGGTGGTGAGCGCGGCCGCGACCTGGTCGGCGAAGAGGCCGAGCATCCGCGCGTCATCTTCGGTGTACGCCGCGGCCGGGTCGTATGAGCGGATGCCCAGCGCTCCGAGCGCGCGGCCGCTGCGCACCAACGGAACGGCAAGGCAGGCGCGCAGGCCGGTTTCCTGGCCGATCGTGGTGCGGCCCTCCCAGGTCGGGTAGTCGTTGACGATGAGCGGCTCGCGGGTGACGAACACCCGGCCGACGACGCCGTCGCCCGGTCGCAGCACCGCGTCGTCCGGCATGCGACCGCCGCCGTCGAAGTTCTCGGCCAGTCGGAGCACCGCCGCCTCTTCGTCCCAGGTGTAGAGCGACGCGCTGCCTCGTCCGAAGAGCTGCACCGCGCTGCGCAGGATCATGTCGAAGACCTCATGCGGGTCGGTGCGCGCGGCAAGCTTCGCCCCCGCGCTCTGTAGCGCCAGGAGCCGCTCGTTCTCGCCTTTGCGTGCCTGGAAGAGTCGCGCCGTCTCGATCGCGACGCGCAGCTCACGCGCGACCGCCTCGACCAGCCGGACCTCGTCCGTCGTCCAGTCGCGCGCTGCGGTCGCTTGATTGAGCGAGAGCGTTCCGGCGAGCTCGCCCGCCACGAGGATCGGCGTCGCGATGACCGAACGCACGCCCGCGTGCACGCTGCCCTCCGCTAGCCGGGCATCCGCGAGAACGTCCCGCACCACTACGGTGCGTCCGGTCTCGGCGGCGAGCCGCGCGACGGGCAATGCGCGCTTCCCCTCACCGATCGGCACAACGCCCGGGGCGTCCCATTCATAAGTGACAAGAAGCGCGTCCGGGGTCGACCCGGCCGTGGCGAGGACGCGGTCGACACGCAGCGCCCGCCCGAGCTCTTCGACTGTTCCACGCATCACCTCGTCCGGATCGAGCGAGGCGCGCGCCCGCCGTGCGATGCGGCTCACGAGCTCCTCGTGATCGGCGCGAGACTCGGCCTCGGTGAGCGACAGCGACGTGCGGATCGCGCCGGCGACGAATTGGCCGAGCACGAGGACCAGCTGCAGCCGATCCGCGGTGATCGTCCCGGCCTTCTCCCCACCGGCGACGACCGCGCCCACCAGGCGCTCCTGCGAGACCAGCGGCAGCGCCGCGAACGAGTGGATCCACCGCGCGTCGGGGAGGTCGCGCGCGAGCAGCCGCCACTGCTCACCGCCGCTGGTGGTATCCGGGAGCACTAGCGGCTGGCGATGATCGAAGACGCGCGTGCGCATCGCGGCGGGGAGCGCGGACGCCGAGTACACCTTGTCGAGGAGCGTGCCGGTGCGCGGACCTTCCTCGGCGACGAGACGGAACGCCTCCGCGACGTCGTCGTGGACAAGGAGGCCCAGGGTGACGCTCGCGTCGAGTCCACGCCGGGCGCTCCGCAGGTACTCGCTGGAGATCTCGCCGAGGTCGAGCGAGCCGGAGAGCGTCTGGCTCAGCGCGAAGATCGAGCCGATCTCGGCGTCGCGTATCGCGCTCTCGGCGTGCGCACCCTCGAGCGCGGTCGCGAGGCGATGGAGGATCGTCCCGGCGATGACGCTGATACCCAGCCAGAGGATGAAGGAGGTGATCTCGATCGAGCCGATGAGCGCCCCCGGGTCTGGGATGCGCACCCCCGCGCGGCCGAGCTCGACGCCGTAGACCGCGTGGACGGCAAGAAAGATGACCGCGGCGTAGATCGTCGAAGCCGCGATGTAGAAGAGCAGCGACCGCGGGAACCTACGCATCTCGCCCATCGTCGGAGGAACTTTAGCGGGCCGACACCGCCGGGACCCCTTGACACCGGGTGTGGTGGGTACACTGGGAACAAGACCGCGCGAGGAGGGATGACGTGCCGGCGATGAACTTCGTGCCGATGGTCATCGAGCAATCCGGGCGAGGCGAGCGCGCCTACGACATCTTCTCGCGCCTGCTCAAGGAACGGATCATCTTCATCGGGGACACCGTCGAGGACACGATGGCCAACCTCATCATCGCCCAGCTGCTGTTCCTCGAGTCCGAGGACCCCGAGAAGGACATCTACCTCTACGTCAATTCGCCCGGCGGCGTCGTGACCGCCGGCCTCGCGATCTACGACACGATGCAGTACCTCAAGGCGCCGGTGAGCACCATCTGCGTCGGGCAGGCGGCGTCGATGGCCGCGGTGCTCGTCTCGGCGGGCGCCAAGGGCAAGCGCTATGCGCTGCCGAACTCGCGCATCATGATCCACCAGGGCTCTGGCGGATTCCGCGGCAACACGCCAGACGTCCTCATCCAGGTGAAGGAGCTAGAGACGCTCGTCGACAAGCTCACGCGGATCCTCGCGCGTCACACGGGTCAGGATGTCGAGAAGGTCCGCCGCGACTCGGAGCGCGACCGCTTCATGAGCGCCGAGGAGGCGAAGGCCTACGGGATCATCGACGAGATCTTCGTCGGCAAGGATTCGCTCATCTCGATCGCCAAGTCCGCCGAGGCCAAGGGCGAGGAGAAGGACCGCAAGGAACCCAAGGAACGCGTCCCGGTGGCGGCTCGCTAGGCGATGACGACCACCGCCAAGGGTGGCAAGCCCTATCGCTGCTCTTTCTGCGGGAAGAGCCAAGACCAGGTGCGCAAGCTCATCGCTGGACAGGGCGTCTACATCTGCGATGAGTGCATCACGCTCTGCCGCGAGATCGTCGACGAGGAGTTCATGGAGGCGCCGAAGGCGCGGACCCTCGGGCAGAAGATCCCCAGCCCGCGGCGCATCAACGAGATCCTCGACCAGTACGTCATCGGCCAGGACAAAGCCAAGCGGGTCCTTTCCGTCGCCGTGTACAACCACTACAAGCGCGTCTCCGCCGGCCATCGCGTCGACGACGTCGAGCTCGGCAAGTCGAACGTGCTCCTCATCGGCCCGACCGGTTGCGGCAAGACGCTGCTCGCGCAGACGCTCGCGCGCATCCTCGACGTTCCGTTCTCGATCGCCGACGCGACGAGCCTGACCGAGGCGGGGTACGTCGGCGAGGACGTCGAGAACATCATCCTGCGTCTCATCCAGGCCGCGGACTTCGATCTCAACCGCGCCCAGCGGGGGATCATCTACATCGACGAGATCGACAAGATCGCGCGCAAGGGCGACAACCCGTCGATCACGCGCGACGTCTCCGGCGAGGGCGTCCAACAGGCGCTCCTCAAGATCCTCGAAGGCACGGTCGCGAACGTACCGCCCCAGGGCGGTCGCAAGCATCCCCACCAGGACTTCATCCAGATCGACACGACGAACATCCTGTTCATCTGCGGCGGCGCCTTCGAGGGTCTCGAGAAGATCGTCGAGTCGCGCGTCGGCAAGAAGACGATGGGTTTCGGCGCGTCGCTCCGCGACAACACCAAGGAGACGAGCGCGATCCTCGGGCAGGTCATGCCCGACGACCTACTGAAGTACGGTCTGATCCCGGAGTTCGTCGGCCGGCTTCCGGTGATCGTTCCGCTGATGGCGCTCGACGAGGACGACCTCATGCGCATCCTCACCGAGCCGAAGAACGCGATCGTGAAGCAGTACCAGAAGTTCCTCGCGCTGGACAAGGTCGAGCTGCAGTTCACGCAGGAGGCATTGCAGGCGGCCGCCGCGGGCGCGGCGAAGCGCAAGACCGGCGCGCGAGGGCTCCGGACCATCATCGAAGAGGTCCTGCTGGACGTCATGTACGAGATCCCCTCGCGCACCGATGTACGCCGGGTCGTCGTGACTCCGGAGGCGATCGCGGGAACCGCACGGCCGCTGCTCCTGTCGAAGAACGAGCAGCTTGTGCTCGAGGGGGACGAGGCGACGGCTTAGCCTCGCTTCTTCACTGATGCCAAAGCTCTACTACGCAAGTCCACGAGACCTTCCACTCATCGAGCCCGCGCCGGGGCTGAAGGGCCGTGTGGTGCAGGCCGATCACGCGACGATGGTCATTTACGACCTCGCGCCGAAGACGATCGTCGAGTCGCACAAGCATGAGATGGAGCAGTTCGGCGTGGTGGTGAAGGGCAGCCTGGCGATGATCATCGCCGGCGAGCAGCGTATCCTGACACCCGGCGACACCTATCGCATCCCACCCGGCGCGGCTCACGGCGCGCGCGTCTTCGAAGAGCCGACGCAGGTCATCGACGTGTGGGCACCACAGCGGACCGATCTACTCAAGCTCGCAGCCACGGAGAAGAACTCGGCCTGATAGCCGGTACCCTTGCGCCGCATGACCGCTGAACGCCGCGCCGATCTCTTCTACTGGGCGGCTGTCGCCATTGGCGTCGTGTTCATCGCGGTCGGTGGACCACTCGCACGTAGGCTCGAGATGGTCCACTTCAACGATTTCTCCGGGGTGTGGTCGGGCGCGCGCGGCCTCGTCCTCGGCGTGGATCCGTGGGATCCGACGAAGTACTACGGCTTCGCCGTCAGCGTTGGGACGAAGACACCCGACGCGCTGGTCTACGACTACTGGCCCTGGGTCGGCTTCGCGGTCGCGCCGCTCGCGATGGTGCCGCTCGAGGTCGCCGGCTGGATCTGGATGCTCCTGAGCATGACCTGCGCCGCATTCGCGCTCCGAGGACTGCTGCGAGCGTTCGTGCCCGCACGTCCGGTCCTGCACGCCGCGTTCGGTGCCGCGCTCTTCATCGGGCAGCCGTCGTTCCACGCCATCGTGCTCGGTCAATGGAGCCTTCTCCTGATGTCCGCGGTCGCCGCGACCGTGCTGGCGCTGCGCGCGGCCCGGCCGTTGCGCGCGGCGGCGTCATCGCTGCTGTTCCTCGCGAAGCCGCAGGTACTCGTCTTCACGGCGCTCGGCCTCGCATACGGTGCGCTGCGCGAGCCGGTGTTCCGCCGCTACGTGATGTTCGCGCTGCTGCTCGCCGGTGCGGTCGTCACCATCGCCTGGCTCGCGGCACCGGACGGCTGGTTCACGCGTTGGCTCGAGGACATCCCGCCGCGGCGCACGATCCGCTCGGCGGTCCTGCCGTCGGCGCTGAATCAGCTCATGGGGTCCAACGGGCGTCTCATCGCCTACGCGCTCATCGCGCTGGCCGCCGTTCTTGTGGCAGTGCGTTTCCGACCGGGCAGCGATGCCTCGCTGGCCGCGTGGCTCACGCTCTCGAACGCCGGCGCGCTGTACAGCTGGTCATACGACCAGGTGCTGCTCTTCGTTCCTGCGGTGATCACCGCGGGGATCCTCACGCGGCGATCGGAGCGCGCGGGTCGGAACTTCGCCCTTGCGGCGGCCGGCACGCTGCTGTTCGTATCGCCGATGTTCTATGTGATCGCCGTGCTACGGCACGACGAGACGTTCAGCGTGCTCATACCGATCGGGTTCTTCGTGGCGATCCTGCTGCTGCTGTGGCGCGACCCGTCCGGCGCCGCCACGGTGGTCGCCCCCGCGGCGAAAGCGGCGTGAAGGCGGCGTGACTCCGCTCGACCGGCTCATCCAGCGCATCCGCATCGGAAAGGCGTTGCCGCACATCCCCGCCGGCGGGCGGCTCCTCGATGTTGGTTGCGCGGACGGCGCGCTCATCCGCGCGGTCGGCGGTCGCGTGCAGGGTGCCGTAGGTATCGATCCCGACGCGCCCTCAGGCTCGGGCCTCGTGCGCGGCAGCTTCCCGCGCGATTTGCGCGACCGTGGCCCGTACGACGTCATCGCGCTCCTCGCCGTCTTCGAGCATGTCCCCGATGGCGAGCGCGCCGCGTTCGTCGCCGCCTGCCGCGGGCTGCTGCGCGCAGGCGGTCGCGTGGTGCTTACCGTACCGGCGCCCCTCGTCGACCGCATCGTCGACACGCTGCGCCGGATGCGCTTGCTGCACGGCATGGACATCGAGGCACATCACGGGTACCGGCCGGAGGAAACCCCCGCGTACTTCGCGGCAGCGGGGATGCGTCTCGTCACGCACGAGCGCTTCGAGCTCGGCCTCAATCACCTCTTCGTCTTCGAGCTGCCCCTCGCACCATGATCCGCGCGTTGGGTCAGCGCGGCTCGAGCTCGTAGGCGACGAGCGTGGCCCCGGTGTCGACAATGCCCGACGGCACCTCACCGTCAGTGTCGAGCCGCAGCGCCTGGGGCAGCCGCGCGGCGAGCGCGCCGAAGACGACGACGGTCGTCGGCGCGGTGATACGCATCTCCTGCGCGGCGGGCGAAAGCACCTCGGGCTCCGCGCCGTAGAACAGCACGCGGTACTCCGGTAGGTAGTAGCGCGCGGTGAGGTACTCCGACTGCGCGAGGATCACGGTCGAAGCGGGCGCGAAGCTGCCGCGAATGAAAGCGAGTCGGAGATCGAGCGTCGTATCCCGACGCACGATCGCGCGTGCCGAGAACGGCGTGTCTGCGACCACGAATACGCCGACATTCAGAGCGACGAGGAGCGCGGTGAGGGCGAGGATCGCGCGCGGTGCTCTGCGCGCGATAGGTGCGAGCAGCGCCGCGCACGCGACGTAGAGACCCGGCAGCATCGACATGAGATAGCCCGGGTCGCCGATGTGGACCGTGACGTACAAGAGTGCAGCTGGAACGAGCCACAGCGCGAAGAACATCGCGTTCTCGGAGAAGCGCCGCCGCGCCCGCAGCGCCGCGACGATCGCGGCAACGAGCAGCAGGGCGAAGCCAAGCAGCCCCCACCACAGCGCGTAGGCGGTGAGCAGCGTATTGCGCAGCAGCGCGTCGCCACCCGCGGCGGGCGAGAGCTCGCTGACGCGCGCGGCCTGTCCGCCGAGGCTCGCGACGTACGCCGCGGGTCCCCCCGAGAGCGACGCGGTCGGCCCCAGCCACGCCAGCGCGGCGAGACCCAGTGCGGCGACGCACAAACCGCGCTCGCGCCACGAGCGCGCCGCGAGCATCCACAGCCACAACGGACCCAGAAGCAGCAGCAGGTCCTGTCGGAAGCCCGCGGCGAGGCCGAGCGCGGCCGAGACGACGAGCGCGGCCGGCCACGGTCGCGACCGCGCGTCGCGCAGCGACACGGCGAGGACGAGGCTTAGCAGCCCGAGCAGCGCGTAGGGCATCGCGACCTCGCCGTAGGTCCATGCGAGCGGCGCCGACGCGGCGCCGAGCGCGACGACGATGGCAAGCGCGCGGTCCGCGTATCGGCGGCAGAGAAGGTAGACCGCGGCCGCCGTCAGCGCGGAGGCGAGGATGCTGACGACCACGAGCGCGCCGTTGCTGTCCCGCGTGAGGACACGCAGCGCCGCGGCGACCGCGACGTAGAAGATGTACCCCGGCGGATGCGGGCGCTGATCGACGAGGTCCGTGCCCACGTGGAAGCCGTTCTCGAGGGCGCGCGCGTAGAGGACCGAGTCCCAGGCCCACAAAACGTGTGAGGCGAAGGGCACGCGCGCCAGGAGCACCAGCGCCGCCAACGCCGCCGCGACCGCGCGGTCGTTCATGCCGCAGCGCGCGCGGCGACGCTTTCTGTGCTGACAGCCCGTCGCGGTAGGAGCACCGCGAGCGCGACGGCGAGCAACACGACGAGTCCCAGGAAGTGCGCGGCGATCGGCACGAGATCGTCCCGCTCGCCCACGACCTGCAGCAGCAGCCAGCCGAGCGCGAGAGTGGTGAGGAGCAGACCCCGCGCCAACCGGCGTGATTGAAGCACCGCGCGATGCAGCGTGCTCGCCATGAGTGGCAGGGCCGTGACGAGGTAGGGGAACCACAGGAGGCCGAAGGACGCGAGGTACGGCGCGTATGCGAGAGCGAGATGGTGGAGATGTGCCTCGTCCTCCCGGTTACGCCGGGCCGCGAGCCCACCCACGGTCGCGGTCGCCAGCGCGGCGACCGGCAACAGCCAGCGGCCGATGGGCGACCCGAGCAGCGCGGCGACCTCCGCGGGTGGCGTGCCGGCGATCACGTCCGCGG
>JANNUM010000333.1:0-3204 GCA_031395235.1 Chloroflexota bacterium | reverse complement strand
GGCCGCGAGCAGCGCATCGAGGTCGGGCCGATGAGCGGCGAATCCAACGTCGTTTACTGGCTCGAGTCGCACGGGCACGAGGCGACGCGCGAGCGGATCACGCGTGTCTTCGACGCGGCAAAGGCATCGGATCGCCTTTTGACGGACGCCGAGCTGCAGCGGTTGGCGCGCGACTGAGGTAGCTCGCCGCCGAGTGCCACAATCGAGGCGATGACCCAGATCATCCGACCGGCCGTTCTACTGCCTGGCGTGGACCCGAAACGCCTCGCGGGACCCGAGCGCGCCGATGGCTTACGCGGCGATGGTGCCGACGCGGTCCGCGGGAAGGCCCTCATCTTCTGGGATCCCAAGGTGCCGGGGAAGAAGCTGAGTGCGATCGACACCGACCAGATCACGCCGTCGAACGACTGCGTGTCGGAGAGCCTCGAGACACTCGATCACCGCTGGAGGGCGGGCTCGTTCCGCTTCCTGATGCCGGACTTCCGCGAGCGCGTGCATCGCGGCGAGAACTTCGTCATCGCGGGCGACCGCTTCGCGATCGGGTCATCTCGCGAGATGAGCCCCGCCGGGCTCAAGGGCGTCGGCGAAGAGGCCGGCCGCGAACTGGTCATCGTTTGCGGCGCCGGGATGGGCGACATCTTCCGGCGCAACGCGCTCAACCTCGGCCTTCACGTCGTGCAGAGCCGCGCCGCGGTGGAGGATGCGCAGGAGGGCGACACGTTCGCGTTCGATCCAAAGACGCGCACGCTCACGAACGAGACGCAGCGCAAGAGCTACGAGCCGGCGCCGCTGTCCCCCGCCGAGGACGACATCCGCCGCTCGGGCGGGATCATCAAGATCGGCCGACGAGAGTTCCGCGACTCCGTATTACGCACGCCGGAGATCGCGTGGCCCGACGCCGCTACGGCACGTTCGCTGACGTCGACCGAGCAGATCCTCTGGGCGCACCGCGTCGACAAGGATGCCGACGTGCGCGCCGGCGCGACGCTCCGCCTGTACGCCGACCTGCTGCCCGCCTCGGACGGCACCGCCCCGTTCTCGATCCACACCTTCAACCAGATCACCGGCGGTGACACCATCCGCCCCCGCCAGATCGCGGTCGCGAACGACCACTTCGTGTTCAACCACCGCGAGGCCGACGACAAGCAGACCGCTATCGGCAAGCAGTTCGCCGATCTCCACGGCATCACGCGCCCGCACTATGCGACGCCCGGCGACGGCATCTTCCACTTCTACTTCCCCGAGCAGGGGCTCATCGTTCCCGGTGCGCTCGTCCCCGGCGCCGATTCGCACAGCCGCGCCTACGGCGCGTACGGCGCGCTCGGATACGGCGTCGGCTCGACGACGCTCGGCTTCGGCTGGGCGACCGGCTACGTGTACTTCACGGTCGCCCGTCAGCGACGCGTCGTATTCCAAGGACGGCTGCAGCCATGGGTCAGCGGCAAGGACGTCGTACTCGCGCTGCTCGCGCGCTGGGGCCCCAGTCAGGCGGAGGGCATGAGCGTCGAATTCGTTGACGCCGACAAGCAGCTGCCGATGAGCTACCGCAACACGATCGCGAACATGATGGCCGAGGGCGAGGCGACGAACGGCATCTTCGCGCCTGACGAACTCACCTACGCGTGGTACCGCGAAAAAGGCTTCACCGATCTCCCCTACCCACGCTTCGCTCCCGGTGCGGATGCCATCTACGAGATCGACGAGGTCCTCGATCTGTCCGAGGTCGTCCCGCTCATCGCGAAACCGTTCAGCCCGGGCAACGCGTTCCCGGCCGAAGAGGTAGCGCGCGAGCGCATCGCCTTCGACAAGGCGTTCATCGGATCGTGCACGAACGGCGGATACGGCGATCTCCTCGAGGCGGCGCTCGTCCTGCGCGCGGCTCGCGACAAGGGAGCGAAGCGCGCCACGAACGAGTTCGTCATCTTTCCAGGCTCGGGCGCTGTCAAGAAGGACATCGAGCGCACCGACGCGCGCCTTGGCGGCGAGTCGATCGCCGACGTGTTCCGCTCGGTCGGCGGGGAGATCCGCGAATCGTGGTGCGGCCCCTGCTTCGGCCAGGGCCCCGACGCGCTCGCGAAGGGGCAGACCGCGATCACGTCCTTCAACCGCAACTGGGCGAACCGCATGGGTGTGGGCGGCCTCGGTTATCTCGCATCGCCAGCTGTTGTCGCGGCGTCCGCGATGCTCGGCTACATGGGCCCGCCGAGTGAGCTCGGCATCGAGTGGGAGGCGGAGCGCTTCGTTTGAAGACGCGCTAGGTCCCGCGCAGCTCCGCAACGATCGGCGCGAACTCGCGCATCGCGTTGCCGGGCACAGAGATGTAGCTCAGGCCGAGGCGCTCGCGGCGCTCCAGGAGGAGCTCGCGCAAAGATGAGCGCGACCCGTAGAGCACGAATGGGCTGCGCACCATGCTGTTCGCCGCCCGGCGCAGGTACCCGCTCACCGCGGCCATGAGCGAGCGAGCGCGATCGGTGACCGCGGCATCAAAGACGAACACGTTGAGCTCGATCCGTTCGGAACGCTCGCCGGCGGCCGCGCGTAATCGCGTTACACGCTCAGAGAGGGCCTTCTCCGTAAGCGCGTCGAGCCGCGGGCGGCCGCTGGCGTTCACCTGCGGAGCGAACGTGACGATGTCGGCCTCGCGCGCGGCAAGGCGGAGCACGCGCGGCCCGCCGCCGCCGATCATCAGCGGCGGATGGGGTCGCTGCAGCGGCCGCGGCAGGATCTTGGCGCCGCGGACCGTGTAGTGCTCACCGGCGTGGTCGACGTGCTCCTCGCTCAGAAGGCGCTTCAGCAAGACGACGGATTCCTCGAGCCGGCTGACACGCACGGCGGGCGCGTCGTACGGGATGCCCAGCTCGCGATAGTCATTGGTGCTCCAACCCGCGCCGATGCCGACCTCGACGCGCCCACCGGAAAGCACGTCGATCGTCGCGACTTCTTTCGCGAGCATCACCGGGTTGCGGTAGTCGTTGGCGAACACGAAGCTTCCGACGCGCAGACGCGTCGTCGCATCGGCCGCGGCCATGAGCGCTGGTATGGGTGCCAGCTGCGCACCCATGTGATCGGTGACGAGCAGCACGTCGTAACCAAGATCCTCCGCGCGGCGCGCGACGTCGCGCCAATGTGCGCCGCTCTTGGACCAGCGAGCTGTGACCGCGAAGCGAAATGGGCGTTTCATCGCGGCGAGTCTAGGGACGTGGG
>JANNUM010000311.1:0-2565 GCA_031395235.1 Chloroflexota bacterium | reverse complement strand
CCGACCCGCGCCGGTGATCCGCACCGGCTCCCCGCAGATCACCGCGAGGCTGCGCTCGAGCTCTCCTTGCACCGTCGGCGCGTTCGGCTGGACCTGGAACCCCGCGTACGCGGTCCCGTCATACGCCACACGCGCCTTCCAATGCTTCGTCTCCGCCGCTCCCTAAGCCTCCTTCGCGCCCGCGCTCGTCTTCTTGCGCGCGGGTGCGCGCCGTGTCTTCGCGGGCGCGCTCTCGGCCTTTTCGGCCTTGACCGTCTCGGCCTTGGCGGTCGCGGCCGGAGACTTCTCGCGGCGGCCCGGCAGGGCCAGACGGCGGCGCTTCGGCGCGGCCTCCGTCTCCGCCTCGGTCTTTTTCTCCAGGGCCGCCGGCATGAGCTCGAGAAGCATGAGCGGCGCGGAGTCGCCGACCCGCCGCGCGAGGTGGGTCGTGCGCAGGTACCCAGAGTTTCGGTCGGGGTAGCGCTTCGCGAGGTCGTCGAAGACCTTCTCAACGATCACCTGCTCGGGCAGCCAGCCCTGCGCCCGGCGGCGCGCCTCGAGCGAGCCGTTCTTGCCGAGGTTGATCATCTTGTCGACGAAGCGGCGGATCTCCTTGGCTTTCGCCTCGGTCGTCTTCACGCGCTCGTAACGCAGCACCGACAGCGTGAGGTTCTTCAGCATCGTGCGACGTTGGGCGGTCTTACGTCCGAACTTACGCTGATGGACCTGATGCGGCACCTAGGACTCCTCCCTCGCCGGCATCTCTTCCTCGCCCTCGTCCGACGGGGCACCTTCGTCCGACGGCGCGCCTTCGTCGGTGCTTTCGTCGCGCACCGGTGCCTCGATGAGCCCGCGTGCCGCGAGCCGCTCCTTGATCTCGTCGAGCGACTTCTTGCCGAAGTTGCGCATCCGGAGCAGCTCCTCGTCCGGGGTCTGGAGAAGCTGGCCGACCTTGGTGATCCCGTGCCGCTTGAGCGAGTTGAACGCGCGCTGCGGCAGATCGAGGTCCTCGATCGGCATGTCGGAGATGGCGGACGGCAGCGCACTGCCGTTCGTGCGGTCGGGCGCCTGGATCACGGTCTGCGATGTCCCGAGTCCGGCGAACATCGTGAACTGCTCCACGAGGATCTTCGAACCCTGCGCCACGGCCTCATCAGGCGTGGTCGTGCCGTCGGTCCAGACTTCCAGGATCAGTCGGTCGTAGTTCGTCACCTGGCCGACGCGTGTGCTCTCCACCGCGAAGTTCACCTTCTTGACCGGGCTGTAGAGCGCGTCGATCGGGATGACGCCGATCGGCAGGCCCTCGCGCCGCTCGGCGGAGTGGAAGCCGCGTCCGGTCTCGATCGTGAGCTCCATCCAGAGCGACGCCTCCGGCTCGAGTGTCGCGATCGGCGCCTCCGGGTTCACGATCTCGATCTCGCTGGTCGTGATGATGTCCGCCGCGGTCGCGACGCCGGGACCTTCCTTCTCGATCGTGAGCGTCACCGGCTCGTTGGAGAACGAGCGGAGCCGGATCAGTTTGAGGTTCAGCACGATCTGGACGACATCTTCCTTGACGCCGGGGATGGTCGAGAACTCGTGCGCGACACCGCGCACGCGGGCGGCGGTGATGGCCGCGCCCGGCAGCGATGACAGCAGCACGCGGCGCAGCGAGTTGCCGAGCGTTGTGCCGTATCCGGGCGGGAGCGGCTCGCACGCGAATTTCGCGTAGCGCTCGTCGCCTTCGATACGCTCGATCTTGGGGTACTCGAGTTCTACGATGGTCATTGGCTGTTCCTTCCTGCCACGCTAACGGGAATAGTGCTCAACGATGAGCTGGGTGTTCACCTGAGCCTCGATCTGATCGCGCGCCGGCACGGCGAGCACCTTGGCACTGAAGTTCTCGGGGTCGGTCTCGAGCCAACCCGGACGCGTCTGCGTCTTCGCCCAGGCCAGCATCTCCTTGAAGTAGTTCGAGTCGCGGCTCGACTCCCGAACCGTGATCGTGTCGCCGGGCTTCACCTGATAGCTGGGCGTCTTCGTGATCGTGCCGTTGACCTTGATGTGCGCGTGCGACACGAGCTGCCGCGCCTGCGAGCGCGACTTCCCGAAGCCGGCGCGGTACACGGTGTTGTCGAGGCGGCGCTCCAGGTTCTGGAGCATGACCTCGCCCGTCGCGCCCTTGATCTCTGCGGCCCGCTCGAACGTGTTCTTCATCTGGCGCTCGAGCACGCCGTAGATCCGACGAAGCTTCTGCTTCTCACGAAGCTGCAGCGCGAAGTCGGACACCTTGCGGCGGCGCTGCTGGTGCATACCGGGCGGAGAACTGCGGCGCTCGAAGGTGCACTTCGTGAGGCACTTCTCACCCTTGAGGAAGAGCTTCATGCCCTCGCGGCGGCACAGACGGCAGACCGGACCGGTGTAGCGCGCCATTAGACCCTCCGCCGCTTTGGCGGGCGGCAACCGTTGTGCGGGATCGGCGTGACGTCGGTGATCGCGGTGACCTCGAGGCCCGTGGCCTCGAGCGCGCGGATGGCAGCTTCGCGCCCGGCGCCGGGGCCGCGCACGAAGACCTCGACGGTCTTCATGCCCGTGTCGATCGCCTTA
>JANNUM010000259.1:0-4501 GCA_031395235.1 Chloroflexota bacterium | reverse complement strand
GCCCGCCGTCAACACGCAGGCTCTCCGCAGCGACACCGGCGCGTCGTGTGCGCTCGAGGACCGCGCGCGCGGTCTCGTCTATCGCGCGCTTCTGCGCGGAGACGGTGGGCAGGCGCACAAGGTCCTTCAGCTCCTCTATGTACTCCCGCTCGTGGGCGCGGACGTATGCATCGAAGGCGTCGAAGGAGGTCACCTCGCTAGGCTATCCCGCGGTGAAGATAGGCGCTCTGCTCGCGACCGTCGTGCTCGCGGCGTGCACAACGAACTCGGTCAGTCCACCAGCGACCGCGTCGTCGACCGCAGTCGCGACGCGCGCACCCTCGACCGACGCGATCGCTCTGTTCGACGCGCACGTGCATTACAGCGCTGACGCGAGACAGCGGTTCACGATCGACGAAGTGCTCGTGATCTTGAGAGAAGCCGGGGTACGCCGGGCGCTCGTGTCGAGCACGCCCGACGACGGAACGATCGCGCTGTACGAGCGCGCGCCGGAGATCGTCATCCCGATCCTTCGGCCCTATCGCGGTCCGGGAGAGATCGAGAGCTGGTCGCGCGACGGGACCGTCGTGGCGTACCTTACTTCGCGCTATCGGCCAGGAGTGCACCGAGGGATAGGGGAATTCCACCTCAGTCCGGGCGAGGCCGACCTGCCCGTCGTGCGGCAGGTCGTCGCGATTGCAGTGCGTGAAGATCTAGTGCTCCACGCGCATGCCGATGCGCGCGCCGTCGACGAGCTGCTCCGCATCGACGCACGGGCACGCGTGCTGTGGGCGCACGCGGGTCTGGGCGAAAGCGCGGCGACGGTCGGCGCGCTCATCGACCGCTACCCGCGCCTGCTGGTCGAACTCGCGCTGCGCTCAGATGTCGCGCCAGGCGGTCGGCTGGATCCGGAGTGGCGGGCACTCTTCCTTCGGCACCCCGATCGCTTCATGTACGGGACGGACACCTGGGTCCCCGAGCGTTGGAACGCGCTGGTCGACTCGGCGGAATCGGCGCGGATCTGGTTAAGGGACCTTCCGGAGGACGTCGCGCGCGCGATCGCATTCGGCAATGCTGAGAGGGTGTTCGCGGTGCCCTGAGCTACCCCGCCGTGACGGGTGACGCCGTACGCGTCTTGCTCCGACCGAGATCGCAGCGCGGCGAGTACGGCGTGATCTCGATCCAGCGCTTCTCGCAGAGGTAGTGGATGAGGCCGTCGGCGTCCTCGATCGTTTCGCGCCGGTAGACCTTCGCCCGCGGGACCATGAAAACGCAGTCGCCGCAGTTGAGCGGCAGGGCCGGACGCGGCCGGCTCGCGTTACGTGCAACGACCAGGGCGAAACCGAGGGCCGCGAGGGAGATCACGACGAACACGACGAAGATTGCGAAGACGGCCAGGGGACCCATATCCGTTCGGGCCTCCTCCCCGTATCAACGGTATCAGGAGGTGAGCGCCATGCGCCGAGCACTCTTGGCCCTTGCCGCGGCGCTGCTGCTGGCCACCACAGCGTGTGCCGCTGCCGGCGGCGGAAGCGGCGCTCCCAAGGCCACGGGCGCGCCATCGTTGATGCCCACGCCGACAGGCAGTGCGCCCGCGTCCGACCCGTACGGGTATTAATCTCGACGCATCAGGTTCGGCATACATGTCGGCCACCTCGGCGGGCCCTTCGGCGAGCTGCGACGCCTCTGGCGCTTCGCCGACGAGCGTGGCTTCGACTGGTTCTCGGTCTCGGATCACTTCCAGGAGACGCCGCATCAGGGTGGCGCTGGTGACTGTTTCGAATCCGTCGCCACGCTGACCGCCGCCGCGGCGGAGACGACGCGCGTCCGCGTGGGGTGCCTCGTTTTCAGCATCGCGTACCGGAACCCCGGTCTTCTGGCGAAGTCTGTCACGGCGATCGACCACATCTCGAACGGTCGCGCGCAGTGCGGGATCGGCGCCGGCTGGAACGAGCCCGAGTACCGCGCGTTCGGTTACCAGTTCCCGGAGATCAAGACGCGCGAGGATCAGCTCGAGGAGTACGCCGAGGCGCTGCGCCTCTTGTTCGACGAGCCATTTGCGGACTTCTCCGGTACGCACTACACGCTGCGGCACGCTCCGAACAACCCGAAGCCCGTGCAGGTCCACCTTCCACTGTGGATCGGCGGCGCCGGCGAGAAACGCACGCTCCGGACGGCCGCTCGGTTCGCCGACGGCTGGAATGCCCCGTACCTCGCGCCGGTGGAGTGGAAGCGCAAGAACGAGGTGCTCGACCGCTGGTGCGCCGAGGTCGGCCGTGACGCGAGCAAGATCGCGCGCACGATCAACGTCGGCTTCTACATGGGTGCCGACGCCAAGGGCGCGGCACGCGCCGAGGAGCGCTACCAGCGCGAGTGGGGCGCCGACACGCGTGGCTTCACGGGCTTTCTGCGCGGGACGCCGTCGCAGGCGGCGGAGCTCGCGAACGACTTCCGCGACGCGGGCGCCGAGCGACTCAACATCGCAGTGCGCGGTGCTCCCTACGACTGGGACGCGCTCGCGGCGTTCGCCGAGCAGGTCATCCCGGCCGTCAGATGACGCTCGAGATCCTCCGCCTCGACGGCCCGACCTTCGACGCGGCTATACCCGACCTCGCCCTGATCCTCGCCGACGCGGTGGCGGGCGGCGCATCGGTCGGCTTCCTGCTGCCGTTCAGTCCAGATGACGCCGCGACCTGGTGGCAGAGCGTCCAGCGCGACGTCGCGCGCGGCGACACTCTCGTTGTGGCGGCGCGTCTCGACCGGCGCGTCGTCGGCACGGCGCAGCTGCGCCTCGCGCAACTGCCGAACGCGCGCCATCGCGCCGAGGTCGCGAAGGTGCTGGTGCATCGCACCGCGCGGCGACGCGGGATCGCGACCGCGCTGATGCGCGAGATCGAGCAGCTCGCGCTCGCGGAGGGTCGCACGCTCCTGGTGCTCGACACGATCGCCGAGAGTGAGGCCGTGGGGCTGTATACGAAGCTCGGCTGGACGCGCGCCGCCGAGATCCCACGTTACGCCGGTCTTCCCAATGGCGAGCTGCGCCCGACGACGATCTTCTACCGCGAGCTTGGATAGAAGGGAACGCGTAGCTCGCCGTGAACGCGCCGCGGCTCCGCATCGAGCCGCTGGGCGTCGCCAAACGAGAGGGAGAAGGCTGGCGCACGACCTGGCGCGTCGCGAACACGGAGACGGGCGCTGTGCGTGTCGTCGGCGCGATCGCGCCGCACTCGCAGTTCCGCGGCGAGACATCGCTCGATCGCGAAATACGCGGCAAAGGTTCCACGCAGTTCCCGCTCGTCGTGCGGACCCTGGGCGCGGCGGGAAGCGAGATCGAGAACGCGTTCGTCATCGTTCTCATCCAACACGGCGAAGAGCGGTGGCGCTTCCTCGCCCGGCTGCGCGTCCCACTCGATGACGAGGGCAGACCGCGGCCGCGGATCGAGACCGTCACCGTACAACGCATGGGCTTCTCCGGCGAGCTTTAGAGTTCGAGCGTGGCGATGACGCAGAAGGACCGCTACGTGATGCAGCGGATGAAGGGCTGACGGGGCAACTGAAGCCTCGGCTTCGAGGAGACCACGGGTATGGTCTCAAACGTGTTGGACATGGACGAGGAGGAGCTGGTGAAGCAGCTCAAGTCCTTCAAAACGAAGTACGCGCAGGACCCCGAGTGGGACGAGATCCGCGCGGGCTTCCCGAAGTCGTGGCCGATCTAGCGTGCCCACGCTCAATGAGGCGAAGGCTCGGCTCCTCAAGTACGCACTCGCGAAGCCGGACGCCACGCTCGAGCATCCCTGGGGCGAGAACGTGGCGAAAGTGCGCGGGAAGGTCTTCGTGTTCTTCGGACTCGAGACGAGCAGCGGCGTGATGGGCGTGAAGCTCACGAACGCGTTGCTGTACGCGAAGAGCCTCTCGTACGTCGAGCCGATGGGCTACGGGCTCGGCAAGTCGGGGTGGGTCTCCGTGAATGCGCCGAAAGGTGCGGTGCCGGTCGTGATGTTCGAGGAGTGGATCGACGAGAGCTACGCCAACGTGGCGCCCAAGCGCGTCAGTCGCGCGGCAGCTTCACCTCGGGATGCCAAAGCAACAAAGGCGACTTCCCCGGCCAGTACACGTCGCGCTGACCGGTCATCGCCTGGACGTGCCCGTCCCACTCGAAGTTGAACGCCTCGCAGCCGAGCCGCACCGCACGGCGGACCTTCTCCTGCGTTACCTCATCGCGCGCGAGCCTGTGGATCATCGCGATCTGACGATCGCCGTGCTCGGTGTCCTGCTCCGCGTGCAGCTCGTAGGTGGCGGCGGCGCGCTTGCTGAACCCGTAGTGACCGACGAGCTCCTTGAAGACTCGGGCAGCCGCGCCATCGGGGCCGCCGTGCATGGCTTCGACGTAGGCGAGGAGCGCGATACCTTCGAGCGCGGTGCGGTTCTGGCAACCGGAACGGATCATCTCGATCGCGGCGAGCGTGCCGGGCGCGGGATCGGCGCGATCGGCCTGCTCGCGCGTGATGCCGGCTTCCTCGAG
>JANNUM010000245.1:0-5527 GCA_031395235.1 Chloroflexota bacterium | reverse complement strand
TCGCGGCAGGAGAGCAGGGAGGATCGCAAGCGTCGCGAGGTAGGCCGGGAGGTAGAGGTAGCGCTGGTCCCAGAAGAGGCCGAGCCGGTCGAAGAGCCAGACGAACGGTGTCGTGACGAGGAACAGGAACGGGAAGTACGTGAGGTGATAGAGCGCGGGGTTGTTCACCATCGGCCAGTAGTAGAGCGGGGTGTCGAGGTAATCGGCGACGTAGGGGTTCTGCCCAAGCAGGAGCTTGCGCGCGGCCCACTCGATCATCAGCGCGCCGTCATGGATGTAGGTGTACGGCTTTCCCGTCTCGCGCAGCACGATCGAAGCGAGCGTCGGCACGAGGACGAACACCGCAACGATGGACGCGACGTGCCACGCTCGCTGACGCGGCGTGAACGCCGCGCGCGAGCGGTGATCGCGCAGCGCGTATGCGAGCGGCAGCACGCCGCAGGCGATGAGGAACGCCGTGTCGGCGCCGAACGGGAACAGCTGCCAGAGCGGCACGTCGCGCGTCGCCGCGACGGTAGTGTGGTTCGCGAACAGCAGTAGCCAGTTCGCGGTCCCGACCGCGCTCACGATCTTCGCGTCGAGCGACAGCTCACGCCAGGCTTGGAGGGCGGCGCGGGCCAAACGCTCAGCGACCTTGATCACGTGTGTCCCCCTGCGCCAACGAGTTTACCGGCGGACTCCTCGAGGTAGCGGCGTGGGAGCGCGAGCGTGGACTCGTCCATGACGCGCAGTCGCGTGACCGCGACCTCGCGGCCGGCCGTGCGCAGCGCCTCGATGCCGATCGCGTCGGCGACGTCGAGGGCGCCGATCGCGAGGCGCCGCAGCGCGGCGAGATGAGCCGCCGAGCCGAGCGCTCTTCCAAGGTCGCGCGCGATCGATCGAACGTAGGTGCCGCTCCCGCACACGATCAACAGACGCGCGTCGGGCGGATTCCAGTCCGTCATCTCGAGTCGATGTATCTGCACCTCCCGCGCCGCGAGCTCGACCGTCTCCCCTGCCCGAGCACGCGAATACGCGGTCCGACCGCCGACCTTCACCGCGGCGTATGCCGGCGGGACCTGGTGTATGGCGCCACGTAATGGGGCGAGCGCGGAGTCGATGTCGCTCGCGCGGGGCGGCGCCGCTGCAATGCGTGTGGTCTCGCCCTCTCGGTCGTCGGTCGCCGTCTCGACGCCAAAGCGCACGAACGCGTCGTAGACCTTGGGTGCGGTGTGAAGGCGCTCGGTCGCGCGGGTCGTCTCGCCGACGAGAAGCGCCAGGAGCCCAGTAGCGAGGGGGTCGAGCGTGCCGCCATGACCGACGCGTCGGACACCGAGAACACCGCGCGCCACCGCGACGACGTCATGCGAGGTCCAGCCCTCCGGCTTGTCGATCGCGAGGATGCCTGCCAGCGTTGCCTCGCTCAGGCGATCCCCTCAGCGACGGGCTGCGCGGCGCGTGCGGCCGCGAGCGCCTCGCGCGCGGCACGAAGTACGGCGCCCTGCACCTCGCTCGCGCTGCCGTTGATGAGCGCACCCGCGGCGCGAACGTGACCGCCGCCGCCGAAGCGCGCCATCACAGCCGACGCGTCGACCGAGGGCGCCCACGCCGACGTGCGACATGAGACCTTGATGGCGCCGGCGTCGTGTTCGTTGAACAGCAGGGCGACGCGCATCCCGTTCGCGCGGGCGATCTGCTCCACCAAGCCCGAGATATCCTCGTCGAGCGCTTCGGCGTTCGCGAACTCCTCGCGCGTGACCTCTGTCCACACAAGCTGTCCGTCCTCCTCGCGGCGCATCTTTGCGAACGCGAAGCCCCAGAGCTTGAGCGCCTGGAAGCGCTTGTTCCGGAAGACGTTGTACGTGATCGCCTGAAGGTCGGCGCCCGCTTCGCGCAGTCTCGCCGCGCGCTCGAGGGCCCGCGCGTCCGTCGACGGGAACTGGAACGAGCCGGTGTCGGTCATGATGCCGACGAGCGCCGCGGTCGCCATGTCGCTCGTCCACTTGACTCCGAGCGCGTCGATGACGCGCGCGACGAGCTCCGCGGTGGCCGCGGACGAGACGTCGACGAGGTTCACAGAGCCGAAGCGGTCGTTCGAGGCGTGATGATCGATGTTCACGAGCGTTGGGCCAGCCGGTAGCGCGAACTTGGCGCGCTCCGCCGAGCCGAAGTCGACGGTGACGATGAGATCGACCGTGGCAGGCGGTGGGTCGGCGCTGTAGCGATCGGCCCACACGAGGAATCGCGCGTGCTCCGGGACTGGGTCGGCGCAATGCAGCGTGACCCGCTTGCCGAGGCTGTCGAGCGCGAGGCCGAGCGCGATCCCGGAGCCGATCGTGTCCGGGTCGGGGTCGCGGTGCGAGACGATCGCGACGCTCTTGGCGCGGCGCAGCGTGTCGACGAGTTCCTTCATGTCCGCTCCTCGCTCTCCCGCGCCTCGCGCAGGAGCGTCGCGATACGCGCCGCGCGCTCGGCCGTCTGGTCGGAGACGAACGTGAGATCCGGCACGTAGCGAAGCTCGGTGCGCGCGCCGACCTCGTGTCGCAGGTACGGCCGCGCCTCGTTGAGCGCGATCATCGTGGACCGCACCTGGTCGTCGTCGCCGAGCACGCTGACGTGGACCTTCGCGGTCCGAAGGTCGGAGGTGACCTCGACCCCGGTGACGGTCGCGAACGCGATACGCGGGTCGCGCAGCTCCTCGCTGATGATCATCCCGAGCTCGCGCTGCAGTAGCGCGTTGACGCGGTCCGCTCGCTTGTATGCCATCGAACGATTACCTCGGCTTTGGCTGGACGGTGTACGCCTCGAGGACGTCGCCAACCTGGATGTCGTTCGTGTCGAGCGTGATCCCGCACTCGAGACCGGCGGCCACTTCGCGCGCGTCGTCTTTCACGCGGCGCAGCGACTCGATGTGTCCGTCGTGCACCACCTCGCCCCCGCGCAGCAGGCGCGCCTGCACGCCGCGGCGCATGACACCGTCGAGGACGCCGCAGCCGGCGATGGTCGTCTTGCCGGCGGTGAAGATCTGCCGTACTTCGGCGTGGCCGATGACGGTCTCGACCATGACCGGCTCGAGCATCCCGGTGAGCGCCTTTTGCACGTCGTCCAGCAGCTCATAGATCACCTTGTACTGGCGGACGTCCACTTTCGTCTGGTCGGCGACCCGTTTGGCGGGCGCCTCCATCTTGGTGTTGAAGCCGATAACGACGGCGCTCGAGGCCGCGGCCAGGGTCAGGTCCGACTCGGTGATGTCGCCGACGGCGTCGTGGATCACTTGCAGTCCGACTTCTTCCTGCGGGATCTTCGCGAGCGCGCCCTTGATCGCCTCGAGCGAGCCCTGCACGTCGGCCTTGAGGACGAGCTTGAGCTCCTTGGCCTTGCCTTCCTGCACCTGCGCGAACATCTCGTCGAGCGTGGCGGGCTTCTCCGCGGTGCCAGCTCCAGCGCGCTCCCGCGCGTTCGCGGCGACGAGAGCCTTCGCGGTTTTCTCGTCCGCGACGGCGCGGAAGACGTCGCCGGCCTCCGGGACGCCCGGGAGGCCAAGGATCTCGACCGGGCGGGACGGCTCGGCGCGGCCGACGGGCTTGCCCTTGTCATCGGTCATCGCTTTCACCCGTCCGTAGGTGATACCGGCGACGACGAGATCGCCGCGCTCCAGCGTTCCGGTTTGCACGAGCACGGTCGCGACCGGTCCGCGCTTCGTGTCGAGGTGCGCCTCGACGATGCGACCGATGGCCGGCCGCTCCGGGTTGGCGGTGAGCTCGGCGACGTCCGCGACGAGGAGGACGGTCTCAAGCAGATCGTCGAGGCCCGTTTTGCTGCGCGCCGACACCGGCACGAGTGGCGTGTCGCCGCCGTACTCCTCGATCGTCACGCCGTGCTCCGCGAGCTGCGCCTTCACTTGATCGGGATTCGCGTCGGCCTTGTCCATCTTGTTGAGCGCGACGACGATCGGTACGCCGGCGGCCTTCACGTGGGAGATCGCCTCGATCGTCTGCGGCTGCACGCCGTCGTCGGCGGCGACGACAAGGATGGCGACGTCGGTGATCTGCGCGCCGCGCGCGCGCATCGCGGTGAAGGCCTCGTGGCCGGGCGTGTCGAGGAACGTGACTTTACGGTCCTTGTACTCGATCTGATACGCGCCGATGTGCTGCGTGATCCCGCCGGCCTCGCGCGCGGTCACGTTGGTCGTTCGGATCGCGTCGAGGAGGCTCGTCTTGCCGTGGTCGACATGGCCGAGGATCGTGATGACCGGCGGGCGCGGCTTCAGCTTGCTCGGGTCGTCCTCGGTCCAGAGCTCCGGCTTGAGCGGCGCGATCTCGGCCTCGGTGTCCTCGACGACGGGCGCAGCCTCTTCCTCGGCCTTCGTCTCGATGCCGAGCTCGGTCGAGACGAGGCTCGCGGTCTCGAAGTCGATCGTCGTGTTGATCGAAGCCATGACTCCCATGTTCACCAGCGCGCGCATCAAGTCGACGACGTTGACCTCGAGGAGCGTCGCGAGCTCTCGCACCGAGACCTGCTTCGGCAGGACGACCGGCGGACGTCCCTCGATGACCGCCACGGCGGGCGCGGCCTGCTCGACCGGCGCGACCACCGGCTGCGGGCGCTGCGGCCTACGGCCCCGTGGACGGGGGCCGCGCTGTGGCGGGAACCGCCGAGGTCGTGCCTTGGGCATTACGCGGTCTCCTTCTGTCGCACGCGGGCTGCTTCGTCTAGTTCTACCTTCAATCGCTCCGCAGTGACGGCGTCGACCGGGATCTCGAGCGCTTTGGCCAGCACACCCTCGCGCAGTCCGCGGTCGAGGCAGGCCTGATCCGGGTCGAGGTACGCACCCCGCCCGGGGGCCTTGCCGCGAAGGTCAACTGTCAACTCGCCCGCGGGCGAGCGCACGATGCGCACGAGCTCCCGCTTGGCGCGGACGGTGTGGCAGGCCACGCACGTTCGCTGCGGAAGAGGCCGCCGGCTGACGCCCGCGGTCCGCTTCGGGCTAACGGCGTTCCTTCTTCTTCTTGGCTCCGAGGAGCGCTCGGTCCTCTTCATCCAGCTCTTCTTCGTCGGCCATCGCGGACTCGGCCTCGACCTCCGCGATGAGATCGTGACTGGGCTCGGCGTCCTCCTCGACCGGTGGAGCGGCCTCGGCCTCGACCGCGACCGGCTCGGGCTCCGGCTCGGGCTCGAGCTCGGCGCGCACTTCCGACTCGCTGCGGATGTCGATGCGCCAGCCGGTGAGCTTCGCGGCGAGCCGCGCGTTCTGGCCTTCCTTACCGATCGCGAGGGAAAGCTGTCGGTCTGGGACGACGACGTACGCGGTCTTGTCATCGGCGACGATGTCGACGCGAACGACATGGGCCGGCTCGAGGGCGTTGGCGACGTACTGCTCCGGCTTTTCGTTCCACTCGATGATGTCGATCTTCTCGCCGCCGAGCTCGTTCACGATGGCCTGCACCCGGAGACCGCGCTGGCCGATGCACGCGCCGCGCGCGTCGATGCCGGGCTGGCGCGCGCGGACGGCGATCTTGGTGCGCGATCCAGCCTCGCGCGCGATGCC
>JANNUM010000230.1:0-5865 GCA_031395235.1 Chloroflexota bacterium | reverse complement strand
GCCCTCCGCACCGCGCTCGCGATGCAGCGCGTCTTCGCCGACCACGCCGCGCGGGTCAAGAAGGTGCGCGGCGTCGAGTTCGGCCTGCGCATCGGCATCCATACCGGCATGGTCGTCGCCGGCGCGGTCCGCAGCGTCGCTCAGTACGGCGTCATGGGCGACACCGTCAATATCGCGTCACGCCTCCAGTCGACCGCCGGACCCGGCGAGATCTACGTCACGCAGACGACCTTCCGCCTGACCAGCCGCGAGTTCAGCTTCCGGGAGGTCGGCCCGATCGAGCTGAAGGGCAAGGACAAGCCGATCCTCGCGTACGCGCTGACCGGCGAACGCACCGACGTTCGGCCGAGCATCGAGATCGCCGCGCCTCTCGTCGGTCGCTGGATGGAGCTCTCCCGCCTCGACCTCGCGTACCAGTCCGCGCGGCTGGGCCGGACCGAGGTGGTGCTCATCGCCGGCGAGCCCGGCATCGGCAAGAGCCGTCTCGTCTCCGAGTTCATCGGACTCGCGACCGCGGCCGAGGAAGGTGCGAAGGCCGCCGACGCGCCGCGCGTCATGCGCTGGACGTTCTCGCGGGTGAACCAACGTAGCTATGCCGGTTTCATCGAGCCAATCCTCGTCGAGCTCAACGTGCAGCCTTCGGACCCCGAGGGCGTCACGCGAGTCAGCGAGAAGCTTCGGGAGCTGGGCTTCGCGAATCCGCTGACCGTCGCACCGATGCTCGCGCAGTTCCTCCACCTCCCCGGCGTGAGAGAACCCGCGAGCGACTCGGAAGAATGGAAGCGCTCGATGTACATCGTGGTTTACGACGTCATCGCCGCGCTCGCGCGCCAGCATCCTCTGCTCTACGTCCTCGAGGACCTGCATTTCGCCGACGCGGCGTCGCTGGACCTCCTGTGGTTCCTCACGTCGCGCGCCTCCCGCGTTCCGATCCTGTTCCTGCTCGCGCAGCGCCTCGGTCCGGGCTCGCCCGAGCTGAAGGCATCGCGTACGAACTTCAGCCAGCTCGTACTCGAGCCGCTCTCCGATGAGGAAGCGGCGCGCATCGTCGAAGCGACGCTCGATTGGATCCCCGACGAGCTGCGCGACCGGATCGTTGCCCGCGCAGGCGGCAATCCGTTCTTCATCGAAGAATCGCTGCGGTCGCTCGTGGAATCAGGCGCGGCGGAGAAGGACGCGAACGGCGAATGGCATCTGATCGAGCGTCCAGCCGCACTCGAGGTGCCGGCCACGCTGCACGCGGTCGTGGCCTCGCGCATCGACCGGCTGCCGCCGACGGCGCGCGAGTGCATCCAGCTCGCCGCGGTCATCGGCCAGCGCTTCGGCGACCGTGTGCTGCGCGCGGCCGGCGGCGACCGCCTCGCCGATGCCGTGGACCAGCTCATCGCCGCCGACCTCGTGCTGGAGGCCGCGCCGGGTGAACGGCGCGAAGGCCGCTATCGCTTCAAGCACGCGATCGTTCAGGAGGTCGCGTACAACACACTGCTCGTACGCCGGCGCATCGAGCTGCACCGCCGCGTGGCGGCCGCGTACGAGGCGGTGCTCGTCGACGAGCTGAAGGAGTTCTATCCGGCCCTCGCGCACCACTACCTCATCGGCGAGGTACCTGAGAAGGCCGCGGAGTATTCCTGGAAGTCCGCGCAGCGCGCGACGGCGATCCACGCGTACATCGAAGCGCTGCGCTTCGCCGAGCAAGCGCTCGAGCTGTACGAGAAGATCGGGCGGGTCGAGGCGGCTGTCGAGGCGCTGTATCTCATCGCCCGCGTGCGGCGCTACCGGGGCGAGAACGACGCCGCCCTCGCCGCGTACGAGCGGGCGCTGCTACTGCTCGAAGCGCACGATCCAAAGAGCGGCGAGGTCGCGATCCTGCTCGCGCACATGGCGGAGCTATGCACGCGGTGGGACGCGAAGCATCCGGATCTCGAAGGGCTCATCGAGCGTGGCTTGGCCATCGTCGGGACGGCGCGTTCGCGCGAGCGCGTCCTCCTCCTCGCCGCGAGGTCGTTCATGCCACGCCGTGGCCCCAAATCGACCGACGCCGACTGGGAAGCCTCGCTCGCGACCGCCACAGAGGCGCTTGCGATCGCTGAAGAGCTCGGGCTGCTGCGCGAGCGGTCCCTGTGTCTCGACGCGGTCGGCTACGCGTACCGCGAGCTTGGCAATTTCCGCGAGGCGTATCTCGCGAACCAAAGGCGGCTGCCGATCGCCCGATCGCTGCAGGACAGCGACGAGCTCATCGACGCGCACACGATGGTCGCGATCTCCGCACTGTCGCTCGGCGACATGAACGAGGCGATGGAGCATGCCGCGAGCGCGCGCGAGATCGCGATCGAGACGGAGAAGCCGCGGCTCGGCGCGCAGGCACTCCGGACCGAGACCCTCGCGCACCTCCTCGCCGGCGACTTCCCGGGAACGCTCGCCGCCGCCGCGCGCCGCGAGCGATTCGCGACGCCGACGAAGTGGCCGTCGACGCTGGGGGTCGCGATCGGCGCGGCGGCCGCGATGTCCTCACCCGAAGAGAAGACGTACCGCGACCTGCTCATCGAGCAGGAGGCGTCGCCGTCCGAGATCGCGCTCGCGGACTTCCTCGCGGGGTACTACGGGCTGCGCGAGAGCGAGAGCGCGTATCACGCGGTCCGCAGCGCGGGGCAGCCGAAGTCGATCGTCGAACTCACGCTGCTCGGACCGCTCCTCGTCCTCGCGGCTGCACGCTGGCACGTCCCCGACGAGGCCTTCGAGGACCGCGTCGCGACGGTGGTGGAGCGGACCGGGCACGCGCGCGGCCACGCGCTGCTGACACACGCGGAGGCGATCCGCGCCTACCACGCCGGTGAACACAGCAAGTCTGCGAAGCTGCTGTTCGACGCGGTGCAGGCGTTCGCGACCCTGAAGCTCGACTACGAGCGCGCCGTGGCGCTCGCCGATCTTGCGCGCGCGCTTCGCGGCGTGCCGGGTCGTGAGGATCAGGCGCAGGCCCAGTGCGATGAAGCGAAAGCGATCGCCGAGCGTCTCAGCGCAACGGCCCTGCGCGTCGCCGCGGAGAAGGGGACCGTCAGGGTCTAGCCGAGGCTCCGCGCGATCACGCTCCGCGCGGCGTTGTATCCGCACATACCGTGAACGCCACCGCCGGGCGGCGTCGCGGACGAGCAGAGATAAATGTCGCGCGCCGGCGTCGCGTAGGGATCGAGAGCGATCTTCGGTCGCATGAAGAGCTGCAGCCCGGAATGCGAGCCGCACGAGATGTCGCCGCCGGCGTTGTTCGCGTTGCGGTGCTCGATGTCGCGCGTGTTCATGACGCTGCGTGCGAGGACGCGGTCGCGGAAGCCCGGCGCAAAGCGCTCGAGCTGCGCCTCGATGCGCTCGGTCATGTCCACGGTCGAGCCGTTCGGCACGTGGCAGTACGCCCAGAGCGTGTGCTTGCCAGAGGGTGCGCGCGACGTATCGAACAGGCTCTGTTGCGCGACGAGGACGAACGGTCGTTCGGCATGCTGGCCGCGCCACACCGCGGCCTCCGACGCCGAGATGTCCTCGAACGAGCCACCGAGGTGGACCGTGCCGGCGCGTAGGCACTCCGCGGCGCGCCACGGGACGGGGCCGTCGAGCGCGTAGTCGATCTTGAACACGCCGGGTCCGCGACGGTATCGGCGGAGCGCGCGCCGATATCCAGCGGGCAGCCGGTCCGCCGCGATGCTCTCGAGATGCCACGGCGAGGTGTCGAAGACATAGGCGCGCGCCGTCGGCACGTCGGTCAGCTCCTGCACCTGATGACCGGTCGTGATCGTGCCGCCCAGCTCGTGCAGGTACGAGGCGAGCGCCTCGGCGATGCGGCGCGATCCGCCGCGCGGGAGCGGCCAACCCACCGCGTTGCCGGTGATCAGGAACATGAGCGCGAACGCGGCCGTGAACGGGTGCTCGAGTGGCAGGAACGAGTGCGCCGCGCACCCCGCGACGAGCGCGCGCGCCGCCTCGCCGTGGAACGACGACGCGAGTCCGCGCGCCGAACGCATAGCGTGGAGGCCGAAGCGCGCGAGGAGCAACGGATGCCGCGGCAGGTGCGCCACCGGGCGCAGCACCTCGGTCGCGAGCTGGTCCCAATGCGAGACGAGCGGTGTCAGCAGACCCCGGTAGGCATCGCCGTCCCGGCCGAGCCGCGCCGCGGTCGCGTCGACCGAGCGCTCAAGCACCACGGCGGTCCCGTCGTCGAGCGGGTGCGCGAGCGGCGCGTCGGGCTGGATCCACTCGAGGCCATGCTTGTTCAGGGGAAGTCCGTTGAAGAACGGCGACATCACCGCGAGCGGCTGGATCGCCGAGCAGACGTCGTGCACGAAGCCCGGGAGCGTCAGCTCCGCGGAGCGCGCGCCTCCGCCGATCTCGTCGTTCGCCTCATACACCGCGACCGAGTGGCCGGCGCGCGCGATCTGGATGGCCGCGGCGAGGCCGTTGGGACCGGCCCCGACGACGACCGCATCAGGCACGCAGCAGGTAGCGGTCGAACCACTCGCCCGCTCGCCGGACCGAGTCGATCATGTTCTCCCGCGTGCGGAACCCGTGCCCCTCGCCCTTGTATACGTAGTACTCGTGCATCTTCCCGGCCGAGCGCAGCGCGGCGACGATCTGCTCCGCTTCCGACAACGGCACGCGCGGGTCGTTCTCGCCCTGGAGGACGAGGAGCGGCGCTTCGATCTTCGAGACGTGCGTGAGCGGCGAGCGGTCGCGATAGCGCTCGGCGTCGCGCTTCGGATCACCGAACTCGCGGACGAGCATCTCGCGCAGGTCGCCGCGCGTGGTCTCGTGCATCGTCTTCCACGACACGACCCCCACGACCGAGACGCCGGCCGCCCAGCGGTCGGGGTACATCGCGAGCGACATGAGCGTCAGGTATCCGCCATAGCTGCCGCCGTACACGCCGACGCGCTTCGGGTCGGCGATGCGCTGCTTCGCGAGCCAGTCGAGTCCCTTCACCACGTCCTCGAGGTCCTTGCCGCCCCAGTCCTGGCGATTCCCTTCCTGGAACTCGCGGCCGTAGCCCGTCGATCCGCGGATGTTCGGCGCGAGAACGACGTAGCCGTTGTTCGCGAAGTGCTGGCTCGTGCGGTCCCACCAGCGGTAGTGCTGGCTCGTCGGACCACCGTGGACGTGGACGATCGCCGGCGGCGGTCCGTCGCCGCGGACGGCCTCGGCGTACGGGATATACAGGAGCGCGGGGATCTCGCGGCCCATGGCCCCGGGATACCGAATGTGCACCGGCTCGACCAGCGTCTCCGGGTCGATGCTCGCGGGGAGCGAGCGCGTGAGTCGGCGCGGCTCCGTCATGCGCTCGCGCGTGACGTACACGTCCCACGGATCGCGCGCGCCGGTGAAGAGGTACGCGACGAGGTCGCCGTCCGGGCCGACGCGAACGGAGTGATGGACGCCCGGTCGATCGGCGACAGCGTGGTCGGCGTGCGAGACGGCGAACACGCGCCGGACCGACACCTCCGCATCCTCGTTGTGCAGGTACAGCACCGCGCGGCCGTCGGGCCGCCACGACGGGGCCGTCTCGTCGAAGATGCTCCTGGTCAGCGGATCCACGCGCGTGACCTTCTCGCCGTCGAGCGTGGCGACCGCGATCTCGTAGCGTCGTCGTGAATTGGTCGTGAACGCGATGCGCGACCCGTCTTCGGACCAGTCGCCGTCCAGCGATTCGCCGTCGACGTCCCGCGTCTCGAGCTTCGTCGGCGTCCCGCCGTCCGAAGAGATCACGTAGAGATCGCTGTTCGTGCGGACGGTCTCGCGCCGCGAGGAGAAGAGCAGCCGCTTCCCGTCCGGCGACCAGCGCGGCAACACGTCGTCGAACTCGCCTTCCGTCAGCGCGCGTTTCTTGCC
>JANNUM010000170.1:0-2227 GCA_031395235.1 Chloroflexota bacterium | reverse complement strand
CGCAAGAAGTAAGGAGACGGCAATGGGCAAGGAAATGCGCTTGGGCCGAACGGCGGTCGACGCGAAGCTCACCAGCAAGGGTCAGCTGACCCTCCCGGCGAGTGTCCGCGAGGCCATGGGCGTGAAGTCGGGCGACAAGCTGCACTTTGCGCCTACTGACGCGGACGGGTACCTCGTGACCCCGGTGCGCCGCGGCGAATTGCTCGAGCTGGCAGGCACATTCGCCGAAGCCGGTAAGCGCACGGGGGACCTCGGTATCGGTGAGATGCGCCGACGCGTCGCGCATGCGCGGGAGAAACGCTCCAAGGCGCGACGGTAACTCGTGGCCACGGTAGACGTTATCGATACCAACGTCCTCATTCGGTTCCTCACCAAGACGCCGCTTGATCAATACCAGCGTGCCCTGGCCCTCATGGAAAAAGTCAGCGAGGGCGAAGCCGAGCTGCGCCTGTCCGCGGCGGTCGTTGGCGAGGTAGCGGCGATCCTGCATCACGTGTTCCAGACCCCCCAGGCGGAGGTCGCGACCACGCTCCTCACGCTGGTGAATGCCCGCGGCGTCTTCGTCGAGGAAGAGGATGTGGTGCGCCAGGCACTCGAGCACTCGCGGGATCTAAAGGACATCGACTTCATCGACGCCTACGTGGCTGCAAAAGCCCAGGCCGACGGTCTTCCTGTCGCGAGCTTCGACAAGGGTCTACACAAGAAGCTCGGCACCACCGTCTTCTCGCTTTGAACACGAGCGCAGCGCAACGCTGCTCTAGAATCCGCCTTCGATGAGCGGCCTCATGGACGTCGCGTTTCCCTATCGCATCAAGAAGAGGTTCGGTGCGGCGTCGTTCGCGCTCATCTTCCTGGTGCTGCTGGCCGAGATCGAACTGCTCGTCTTCATTGGGCTCGCCGTTGTCGCGCACCGTCTGGATCTGTTCATGGACCTGCAGCCGATCATCCTGCCTGGCGCGTGCCTCGTGGCCCTCTCTGCCGCGGGCGTGTTCTGGTGGCGCGCGCGATCCTGGACCAATCAGCGCGTCGAGATGCTGAACCTCTGGGCCCAGGGCGGTACCGCGTACGGCGAGCGTCTCGCGAAGTCCCGACAGCAGCGCTAGCGCAGGGGGGTTGCAGGGGGTTCTCCCCCTGCGATGGACCGGTACACTCCGTCCCACGTGAGCCGCGTGGGGGAGCGCTTCACCAAGGAAGGTCTCACGTTTGACGATGTCCTCCTCATCCCCGCCCGTAGCGACGTCCTCCCGACCCAGGTCTCCACAAAGGCGCAGCTCACGAAGGGCATCGTCCTGGCGATCCCGATCCTCTCCGCGGCGATGGACACCGTGACCGAGTCGCGCATGGCCATCGCCCTCGGCCGCCTCGGCGGTCTCGGGGTCATCCATCGGAACCTCACCGTCGCCGAGCAGGTGCGCGAAGTGAAGCTCGTCAAGGACGCGGGCTTACTGGCCGCGGCCGCGGTCGGCGTGTCGGGTGACGCGGACGAACGCACGGCCGCGCTCGTCGCCGCTGGCGTCGACATCGTGGTGATCGATGTCGCTCACGGCCACTCGGCCGGTGTCATCCGCATGGTCGAGAAGGTGAAGGCGCGACATCGCGTGCAGGTGATCGCCGGGAACGTCGTGACCGCCGAAGGCACCGAGGAGCTCATCGCCGCCGGCGCCGACGGCGTGAAGGTGGGCGTGGGACCGGGGGCGATCTGCACCACGCGCGTCGTCGCGGGCGCGGGTATGCCACAGATCACCGCGGTCTTGGATTGCGCCGAGGCCGCCGACCGGCACGGCATACCGATCATCGCGGACGGCGGGATCCAGCAGTCCGGTGACATCGCGAAAGCGATCGGCGCCGGCGCGTCCACGGTGATGCTCGGTGGGCTGCTCGCGGGCGTCGACGAATCTCCTGGAGAGGTCATCGACACGGCGGACGGCCGCTACAAGTCGTACCGCGGCATGGGCTCGATGGGCGCCATGCAGGCGCGCGCGGGACAGAAGACCGGCGCATCGCAGGACCGCTACGGCCAACAGGACATCGGAGAGTTCTCCAAGCTCGTACCGGAGGGCGTGGAGGGGCACGTCAAGTCCGTGGGCGCCCTCGAGCCGTTCCTGCACCAGCTCGTCGGCGGCCTGCGCGCGGGTATGAAATACGTTGGGGCGGCGACGGTCGAGGACCTCCGCACGAAGGCGATGTTCGTGCGCATCTCGGGCGCGGGCCTGCGGGAGTCGCACCC
>JANNUM010000146.1:0-5182 GCA_031395235.1 Chloroflexota bacterium | reverse complement strand
GAGGTGCGCCTCGCGGGTGAGGACGTGACACGTCGACGGCCGCACGAGCTGGCGCGCCGCGGCGTCGCGCGCATGTATCAAAGGAATGAGCTGTTCGACCCGCTATCGGCCCGCGACAACGTCGCGATCGCCGTGGCCGCTGCGGCAGGTCCGTACCGTCCGTTCCGCGCGCCACCCGCGAGCGAGCTCGCCGCGGCCGAGGCGCTGTTGGAGCGCGTGGGGCTCGGCGGACGAGGCTCGGTACCGGCCCGCGCGCTTTCGCACGGCGAGCGGCGGCAGCTCGAGCTCGCGGTCGCGCTGGCGCAGGGGCCGCGCCTCTTGCTCCTCGACGAGCCGACCGCGGGCATGTCGCCGGCGGAGACCGGGCGCATCACGGAGCTCATCGCCTCGCTGGACCGGTCGCTGACCCTCGTGATCGTGGAGCACGATATGGACGTCGTCTTCAGGCTCGCGGAGCGCATCACCGTCCTCCACGAAGGTCGCGTTATCGCCGAGGGGACGCCTGCGGAGGTCCGCGGCGACACGCTGGTCAACGAGGTCTATCTCGGGAAGGTCGTGGCATGACGCTCGCGGTGCGCGACCTCCACGCGTATTACGGCGAGAGCCACGTGCTGCAGGGCGTGTCGCTCGACGTGGGCGAGGGCGAATCCGTCGCGCTGCTCGGTCGCAACGGCGCCGGCAAGACCACGACGATCAATGCGATCGTCGGCTTCGTTCGCCCGCGCGGCGGCACGGTCAGCGTCGGGGGCCGCGACGTTACCGCGAAGCCCCCCCACCGTGTCGCCGCAGCCGGCGTGGCGCTCGTACCGCAGGGGCGGCGGGTGTTCGCGGACCTGACCGTCCTCGAGAACCTCACGATCGCGGCCCGCGGTAACGGAGGCAGTTGGGATCTCGCGCGGGTACTGGGGCTCTTCCCGTCGCTCGAGCGGCGCCTTCTGAACCGCGGCGACCAGCTCTCCGGAGGCGAGCAGCAGATGGTCGCGATCGGACGTGCGCTGCTTCGCGACCCCGTACTGCTCCTGCTCGACGAACCGTCGGAGGGTCTGGCGCCCAAGCTCGTGACCGAGGTCGGCGACGCGCTGGTGCACCTGCGTGAGAGCGGCCTCTCGCTCCTGCTCGTGGAGCAGAACCTCGCGCTCGCGACGCGCGTCGCGCAGCGCGTCTACGTGATGAACAAGGGCACCATCGTCTTCTCGGGGACGACCGCGGAGCTCGCCGCAGCCGGGGACGTCGAAGCCCGCTACCTGGGTATCTGATGGAGCCGCTGCTCGACGCGCGCACGCTGCCGGACGCAGGAGACGATCCCGCGTTCATGGACGATGCGCTGGCCGAAGCGCGCGCGGCCGCGGCGCACGACGATGTCCCTATCGGCGCGGTGATCGTCCGCGGCGGCACAGTCATCGCGCGCGGTCACAACCGCCGCGAGATCGAACACGATCCGACGGCCCACGCCGAGGTGCTCGCGCTGCGCGTGGCTGGCGCGACGCTCGGACGCTGGCGCCTCGGCGACTGCGCGCTCTACGTGACGGTCGAGCCGTGCGCGATGTGCGCCGGCGCGATCGTGCTCGCGCGCCTGCCCCTCGCCGTGTTCGGTACGCCCGATGACAAGGCTGGTGCGGTCGTCTCGGTCGCGCAGCTGTTCGAAGAGCCGAAGCTGAACCACCATCCACGGTGGCGCCTGGGTGTACGGCGCGCCGAGAGCGAGGCGTTGCTGCGTGAGTTCTTCTCCACCCATCGCGGCGTATCCTGACCTCGTGCCAGATCTCGCCGAGGTCGCTCGCGCGCTGGTCGCTCCCGGCAAAGGCATCCTCGCCGCGGACGAGAGCACGAGCACCATCAAGAAGCGTTTCGACGCGATCGGCGTCGACAACAGCGAGGACAACCGTCGGGCGTACCGCGAGATGCTGTTCCGCGCGCCGCGCATCGCCGAGTACATCAGCGGCGTGATCCTCTACGACGAGACGATCCGTCAGAAGGCGGCCGACGGCACGACTCTGGTGAAGGTCCTGAAGGACCAGGGCATCTACCCCGGCATCAAGGTGGACCTCGGCGCAAAAGCACTCGCGGACTCGCCGAACGAAACGGTCACGGAAGGGCTCGACGGTCTGCGCGAGCGACTTGCGGAGTACCGCGGGCTCGGCGCGGTCTTCAGCAAATGGCGCGCGGTGATCACCATCGGCGACGGCATCCCGACGCCCTACTGCATCGACGTGAACGCGCACGCGCTCGCCCGCTACGCCGCGCTGAGTCAGGAGGCGGGCATCGTCCCGATCGTCGAGCCGGAGGTGCTCATGGACGGGACACATTCGATCGAGCGCTGCAGGGAGGTCACGACGGCCACGCTGCGCGAGGTCTTCCGCCAGCTTGCGGCGCAACGCGTGCAACTCGACGGCATGCTGCTGAAGCCGAACATGGCGTTGTCCGGCAACGAGGCGCGTGGTCGCGCCTCTCCCGACGACGTGGCTCGCCATACGGTGGAGTGCTTCCGCGAGACCGTGCCGGCCGCCGTTCCCGGGATCGTGTTCCTCTCGGGCGGTCAGTCCGACGACGAGGCCACCGTGAACCTTGACGCGATCAACCGCTATGCGGCAAGGGTGCGCGCGCCGTGGCAGTTGTCCTTTTCATACGGACGCGGCCTTCAGGCGGCGCCGCAGAAGGCCTGGTCGGGCAAGTCCGGCAACGTCGCCGCGGCGCAGCGCGCGTTCGCGCACCGCGCGAAGCTCACCGCCGCGGCGCAGCTGGGCCAGTACTCGCCGGCGATGGAGAAAGAGACCGTCCCCGCTTAGCCGCGCGGCCTACGCGTGCGCCGCCTCGAACGCTGTCGGCGCCTTCGCGTGTCCGCTGTCCGGGATACGCGACACGAGTGTTACCGCGATGAATCCCAGGATCGCGGCGCTCACGAACATGAGGTGGTAGTCACCGAGCAGCACGCGGAAGTAGCCGCCCAAATACGCGGCGAGCGCCGCGCCGACCATGTGCGAGAACCAGATCCATCCGTACAGCGTGCCCACCGACGCGCGTCCGAAGATCGTCGCCGTCAGATTGACCGTCGGCGGGACGGTCGCGATCCAATCGAGTCCGTACACGATCGCGAACAGGAGCAGGCCCTGCATCTCGTAGACGAGCGGGAGCGCGAGGAGCGATATCGCGCGGAAGCCGTAGTACCCCGCCAAGAGCTTGCGGTTGTCGTAGCGGTCGGTTAGCCAGCCGGATGCGAGCGTTCCGACGATGTTGAGCGCACCGAGCAGAGCCAACGCGCCCGCGGCGGCGACCTCGGTGAAGCCGTGCTCCACCGCGTGCGGGATGAGATGCGTTCCGATGAGACCGTTCGAGGTGTAGCCGCAGACGAAGAAGCTCGATGCGAGCAGCCAGAACTCACGGCGCCGCAGCGCTTCGCGGAGCGGTGTGCGCCGCGCGTCATCCGCCTTCTCAGCGGCCGTCAGCGCTGCGCCCTCCCCGACTGCGCGCTGTCCGACGTCACTCGGCCGATCCCGCATGAAGATGACGAGCGGGACGACCGCCACCGCGGCTGCTCCGAGCAGCAAAGCGATCGCGCCGCGCCAGCCGACCGTGACGGTGAGCACGGCCATCGCGGGAACGAAGACGAGCTGGCCGGCGGAGGTCGCTCCGCCGAAGAGTCCGACGATGAGTCCACGATGCGTGCGGAACCAGCGCTGCGCGATCGCCGCGCTCGCGACCTGCCCGGCCGCGCCGGTGCCCAGGCCGATCACGATGCCCCACACCAGGAAGAGCTGCCAGAGCTCACTGATGTTGATGAGGGCGAACAGGCCGAGGGCGATGAGCAGGATGCCGCCAGTCAGCAGTCGCCGCGGGCCGAACCGTTCGAGCAGCATGCCGCCGAGCGGCCCGCCGAGCCCGAACGCGAGCAGCGACACGCCGACCGCGAGCGAGATCGCGGCGCGATCCCAGCCGAACTCCTGCTCGAGCGGAACGATGATGACGCCGGGCGCCGCACGCACCGCCTGCGCCGCCATGAGCGTGACGAGGGTCACCGCGACAACGACCCATGCGTAGTGGAAGCGGCGGACCTGCATCGGCACTTCGAGTCTACGGAAACGCGCAGCCCGTAACCTCCGCGCTTCGCGCTCCGGCTTTCTGGAGCAGCTCGCTGCTCCATCAGTAAACTTGGCCGTGGAGAGGTGTCCGAGTGGTTGAAGGTGCCGCTCTCGAAAAGCGGTAGGCGAAAGCCTCGCGGGTTCGAATCCCGCCCTCTCCGCCGTCGACAATACCCGTGGGAGAGGTCGCATAGTGGCCGAGTGCGCCCGCTTGGAAAGCGGGTAGCCGAAAGGCTCGCGGGTTCGAATCCCGCCCTCTCCGCAAGATGACTTCTGTGCGCGACCGCGTGCTTGTCTTCGACGTCAACGAGACGCTGCTAGACCTCCGCGCCCTCGACCCGCATTTCGCGCGCATCTTCGGCGACGCAGCCGTCCGCCGCGAATGGTTTTCCACGATGCTGCAGTCCGCGCTGCTTCTCACCGTGACCGGGCCGTACTTCGATTTCGGCTCGCACTTCCGCGCCGCGCTCGCGCTCACTGCTGAGGGGCGTGGCGTGACGGTTTCCGAGGCGGACGAGAAGGCGATCCTCGGCGAGGTCCGCAAGCTTCCTCTGCACCCCGAGGTGCGTGAGAGCCTCATGCGGTTGCGCGACGCCGGCTTCCGCCTCGCGGCGCTGACGAACTCGACCGGCCAGGTCGAGGAGGCGCAGCTCACCAGCGCCGGCATCCGCGATCTCTTCGATCAGGCCCTCACCGCGGACGACGCGAAACGCCTCAAGCCCGCGCCGGAGGCGTACGCCGCCGCAGCGCGCAAGCTCGGCGTGCCACTCGGCCGCGTTCGTCTCATCGCCGCGCACGCCTGGGACGTTGCGGGCGCGATGCGCGCGGGCTGCGCCGCGGCATTCGTCGCGCGCCCGGGCGCGCTGTGGAATCCGCTGCTCGAGAAGCCCGATGTGTGGGGCAGGGATCTGCGCGAGGTCGCGGATCAGATCATCGCGCGCGACTCGTAGCCGATAACATGGTGGTGGCCGTGCTAGGCGGGGAGCTAGCGGTGCCCTGTACCCGCAATCCGCTCCAGCGGGGCTGAATTCCCTCCCAAGGTCCGGCGTCGCGGGTCCTGCGTGCGTCGCGTGGCGTTGACGATCGGGTCCTGTGCAGCGTCGGTC
>JANNUM010000112.1:0-1670 GCA_031395235.1 Chloroflexota bacterium | reverse complement strand
CCTCGCCAGTCGCGGCAACGGTGCGGACGATCGGCGGCTTCCACGCGATGCGCGGAGCGCCGAGCGTCAGCATCTGCGCGAGGTCACGCGCTGTCTCGTCCGCGCCGGGGCGGTCGGCCTTGTTCACGACAAGGACGTCGGCGATCTCGAGCACGCCGGCCTTGATCGCCTGGATATCGTCCCCGAGGCCCGGCACCGTGACGAGGCACACCGTGTCGGCAACGCGCACGACCTCGACCTCCTCCTGCCCCACTCCGACGGTCTCGACGAGCACGACTCCGTAACCCAGGGCGTCAAGCACGTTCACGATGCGCGAAGTCGCGCGCGCGAGGCCACCCGAATGACCGCGGCTCGCCATGCTGCGGATGAACAGTCCCTCGTCGAGGAAGCGCTCGCGCATGCGGATCCGGTCGCCGAGGATCGCGCCACCACTGAATGGCGACGAGGGATCGACGGCGACGACCGCGACGCGGTCAGTCGTCGCGCGGTACGCGCCCGCGAGGCGGTTCACCAGCGTGCTCTTGCCGCCGCCGGGCGGCCCGGTGATCCCGACGATCTGGGCCTGACCGGTCAGCGGATACAGCGTGCGCATCGCCTCCGCGGCGCCGGCCTCGTCGTTCTCGACGACAGAGAGCAGACGCGCGGTCGCGCGTTTGTCGCCGCCCCGCGCGCGCTCCAGCAGGTCGGAGGCGGCGACGGTCACGAGGCGTGTCGCGCCAGGTCCTTCGCGATGACGATGCGCTGCACCTCGCTGGTCCCCTCGCCTATCTCCATGAGGCGCGCGTCGCGCAGGATGCGCTCGACCGGATAGTCGCGGAGGTAGCCGTAGCCACCGAGTATCTGGAGTGAGTCGTTCGCGGCACGGCTCGCGGCTTCGGTCGCGTAGAGCTTTGCCTTCGAAGCGGCGACGCCGAACGGCTTGCCGCAATCGGCGAGGGCGGCGGCGCGGTGCACCAGGAGGCGGCCCGCGTCGATCTGCGTCCGCGCGCGGACGATCTTCCATTGGATCATCTCGAACTCCGCGATCGGCCGCCCGAACTGCCGACGCTCCTTCGCGTAGGCGACGGCGGTCTCGAGCGCGGCACGCCCGAGCCCGAGCGCGAGCGCCCCGATGCCGATGCGGCCTTTGTCCAGGACCTTCTTCACGTCATCGAAGGCCGCACCTTCGGCGCCGATACGGTCGCTCTCCGGGACGCGACAGTCCTCGAGCACGAGCTGCGACGTATCGGAGGCGTGCAGCCCCATCTTCCTCTCGGTCTTTCCCGGTCGGAATCCCGGGGTCCCGCGCATGACGCCGAACGCGGACAGCTTTCGCTCGCCGGCGCCCGCGGTCACCACGGCGAATCCCGCGAGCGATCCGTTGGTGATGAACTGCTTCGTTCCGTTCACGACATACGCTTCGCCGTCCCTTACCGCGCGGCTCTGCACCGCGATCGCGTCGGAGCCCGATGACGGCTCGGTGAGCGCCCACGCGCCCAGGTACTCGCCGCTCGCGAGCCGTGGGAGCCAGCGTCGTTTCTGCTCGTCGCTCGCCGCGACCAGAAGATGACCGATGCAGAGGCTGTTGTGCGCGGCGATGGTGAGCGCGATCGATCCATCGGCCGCGCCGAGCTCCTCCATGACGAGCGCGATCGTGAGCACGTCGAGCCCAGCGCCGCCGAGCTCAACGG
>JANNUM010000083.1:0-4459 GCA_031395235.1 Chloroflexota bacterium | reverse complement strand
TCGAGTCCGGAATGCTTCCACCGGACGGGAGGGGCGAGCATGCCGAGTGGTCGCGGCGAGGCCAAAGACAAGAACGCGAAGAAGAAGTCCAAAGAGCAGCTCGAAAAGGAGCTGAAGAGGAAGACGGTGGCCGCGCCGGTCCAGCCGATGAACATCGAGCTCGTGCCCCGCAAGCGCAAGGAAAAGGACTGGTAACAGCTCCGCCCGGCTTCGCCGGGACGTAGTGATTCGCTAATGGCGCCGGTGTGCAGCAAGCCGGCGCCGTTTTTCGTTGCGGACGCTAAGGTGTGAGGACGGATAGATGGCAGTGACAGAGAAGACGAGGGCGATCGACCAGGCGATCCTGCAGATCGAGAAGCAGTTCGGGAAGGGCTCGATCATGAAGCTTGGCGCGAACACCGAGGACAAGGTCGACGCCATCCCGAGCGGGTCCCTTGCGCTGGATCTCGCGCTCGGGATCGGCGGCTACCCGCGCGGCCGCGTGGTCGAGATCTACGGCCCGGAAGCGTCGGGGAAGACCACGCTCACGCTGCACGCCGTCGCGGCCGTGCAGCGAAGCGGCGGCACCGCCGCGTTCATCGACGCCGAGCACGCGCTGGACTCGCAGTGGGCAAAGATCTGCGGCGTGAACATCGACGAGCTGCTCATCTCGCAGCCGGACAACGGCGAGCAGGCGCTCGAGATCACCGACACGCTCGTGCGCTCTGGCGCCGTCGATCTCGTGGTGATCGACTCCGTCGCCGCCCTCGTGCCGCGCGCGGAGATCGAGGGCGAGATGGGTGATGCGCACATGGGTCTGCAGGCGCGCCTCATGAGCCAGGCGCTGCGGAAGCTCACCGGGTCGATCTCGAAGACGAAGACCACGGTGATGTTCATCAACCAGCTGCGCGAGAAGGTCGGGGTCGTCTTCGGAAACCCCGAAACCACTTCTGGTGGCAAGGCGCTGAAGTTCTACGCGTCGATCCGCCTCGACATCCGCCCGATCGAGCCGATCAAGAACGGCACCGAAATCATCGGCCGCCGCGTTCGCGTGAAGGTCGTGAAAAACAAGGTCGCGCCGCCGTTCCGTATCGCCGAGCTCGAGATCCTCGCGGCCGAGGGCATCTCGCGCGAGGGTGGCCTGCTCGACATGGGCGTGACCACCGGCGTGCTCGACAAGTCCGGCGCCTGGATCAACTACGGTAAGCAGCGCATCGGCCAGGGTCGCGAGGCGGCGAAGCAGTTCCTGCGCGAGCACGCCGACGTCGCGAACGAGGTTGAGGCGAAGGTGCGCGAACGGTCGGGCGCCGCGGCCGTTGTCGCAAGCCCGGATGGCGAAGAGGGTTAGACCGGCCGCCACGCCCGTCGGCGACGCTTACGAGGTCGCCGTGCGTTACCTCGCCGGGCGGCCGCACACGGTCGCCGAGATCCATCGTCACCTTCGTTCGAAGAAATTCGACGCGGACACGATCGATCACGCCATCGACCGTCTGCGCGCGCAGCGCTATGTCGACGACGAGGCGTTCGCGCGCTGGTGGGTCGAGCAGCGTGAGCGCTTCAAGCCGCGCGGCCACCGCGCCCTTCGGACCGAGCTCGCGCAGAAGGGCGTCGGCCGGGAGGTCGTCGACCTGGTACTGGGCGAGCGCGCGCCCGACGCGGACGTGGAGCAGGCGCGACGCGCACTGTCGCGGCCTCTCACGCGCTGGGCGGACATGCCTGATGCAGAGAAGCGACGGAAGATCCACACGTACCTCGCGGCCCGCGGATTCGACTACGACACGATCGATGAAGTGACGAGGCGAGAGGTCAGCGAGGCCGAGTAGCCAGCGTGCGGGCGATGTCTTTGGCGGCGGGCCAATGGAGCAACGAAACGGCATCGTCGAAGCTGCACCAGCGGTACGCATCGTGTTCTTCATTGAGCACGGGTTCCCAATCTGACGGTGCTTCAGCTGCGAAGTTGTAGGTGGTCACCTCCTCTTGATCGTGTGGAAATCCGTAGCGCTCCCGAGACGCCTTCGTAAGCGCGTACGTGAGCGGCCGCTCGAGATCGATCAGGCGGTCGCCGACGTCTAGTCCCGACTCCTCGCGCAGCTCGCGGGCCGCCGCCTCGGCGTAGCGCTCGCCGTGCTCCACGACTCCCGCGACGACATGCCAGTAGCGCTCGCGCGCGCGCCGGAGGATCAACATCTGATCGCCGCGATAGACGAACACGGCAGCCTCCCACGGCGTTCTCACGCAAGGCCCTCGATCGTGCCCGCGAGTGCGACGTCCGCGTCGGTGATCCCGCCGGTCGCGTGAGTCGTAAGCACGACGCGCACCGCCTTGTAGCGCTCGAGATGGATGTCGGGGTGATGGTTCGCTGCGTTGGCCGCCTCGGCGACGCGGTTCGCGAAGGCCATCGCGCCCTTGAATCCCTTGAACGTGAACGTCCGCGTGATCGCGTCGCCCTCGCGCCGCCACGCGCCAAAGGCGAGGAGTCGCGCCAGCGCGGCTTCGTCGAGCCGCGTCTCGTTCTCAGGAAGAGGCACGCAGCAACCGACTGAAGCCGATCCCGAACACGAGCCCGCCACGGAAATACATGAGCGAGCCGACGATGAGCGAAGCGACCAGCCCGGAGACCGTGTACAGCAGGCCGATGAACGCCGGCTGGATGCCCGCGCGATCCAGGTAGAGCGGCAGGACGACGAGCAGGTAACCCATCGGCACGGTCGAAACGAACGAGCTCGCGAGCAGCAAACGCGTGCCGGGCGGGGCGTAGTCGCGCATCAGGTGCAGGCTAGCGCCGTCCGCATTGCGTACGCGGGGTGCCCAGCGTTATCCTCGACGCACTTAGAACTTGTGAACCCCGGCCGGCGAGGCACGCCGTTTCGTCGGCCGCTTACGCGATCAAAGGGGCGTTCGCCCCGCACGGCGAGCGTCCCCGCGTTCGCGCTACACGGAAAGGAACTTGAGATGCCCGACCCCCTCGTCGTGGGCTTTGCGGCCCTCGTCGGAGGCCTCGTCGGCTTCGCCGTTGCCCTCCTGCTTCGCCGTTCCCTCGCGCTCGGCAGTGAGACGGCCGCGCGCGCGAATGGGGAGCGTCTGGTCGCGGAGGCCCGCGCGAAGCAGAAGGAGATCCTCCTCGAAGCCAAGGATGAGGCCATCACCCTGGCCAAGACGGCCGAGACCGAGAACCGGGAGCGCCGCTCCGAGCTGCAGCGCTACGAGACGCGGCTGGACAAGAAAGACGAACAGCTCGAGGGGAAGCTCGCCGCCGTAGACCAGCGGGAGCGTCGCCTGGTGGAAAAAGAGCTCGAGCTCGAGGCCGAGCGCGAGAAGATCGCCCAGCTGCAGACCGAGCAGCGGACCGAGCTGGCCCGCGTGGCGGGCCTATCGATGGACGAGGCGCGTGGCCTGCTCCTGAAGCGCGTCGAGGATGAGATGCGCGACATCACCAACCGCAAGGTCCACGACCTCGAGGCGGAGGCCCGCGAGACCGCCGACGTTCGCGCTCGCGAGATCATCACGATGGCACTCCAGCGGTACGCCGCGGAACACACCGCCGAGCACACCGTGACGGTCGTGGCGCTTCCCAGTGACGACATGAAGGGCCGCATCATCGGCCGCGAGGGCCGGAACATCCGCACCCTCGAGATGCTCACCGGCGTCGATCTCATCATCGATGACACGCCTGAGGCCGTCGTCGTCTCCGGGTTCGATCCGATCCGCCGCGAGGTGGCGAAGCGCGCCCTCGAGCGGCTCCTCGTGGACGGTCGAATCCATCCCGCCCGCATCGAGGAGATGGTCGCGAAGGCGAAGACCGAGATCGATCAGGTCATGAAGGAGGCCGCGGAGTCGGCGATCTACGAGGTCGGCCTCGCGGGGCTGCATCCGGATCTCGTGCGCCTCCTCGGTCGCTTGCACTTCCGCACGTCATACGGACAGAACGTGCTGCGACACTCGGTCGAGGTCGCACACGTCGCGGGCATGCTCGCCTCCGAGACCGGCTATGACCCGCAGACGATGAAGCGCGCGGGTCTGCTGCACGACATCGGCAAGGCCATCGACCATGAGGTCGAGGGTCCGCACACGATCATCGGCGGCGAGCTGCTGAAGCGATACGGATTCCCGCAGAACGTGATCGACGGCGTGGTCGGCCATCACGGCGACGTCGAACCCGTGACGATGGTGGGCACGCTCATCTCCGCGGCTGACGCGATCAGCGCGGCGCGGCCGGGTGCTCGCAGCGAGATCGTCTCGAACTATCTGCAACGTCTGCTGGAGCTCGAGAACGTCGCGAACAGCTTCCCGGGCGTCGAGAAATCGTTCGCGATCCAGGCGGGTCGCGAGATCCGCGTCATCGTGAAACCCGAGCAGATCGACGACCTCTCGACGGCGCGTCTGTCGCGCGACATCGCGCAGAAGATCCAGGAGTCACTGCAGTACCCCGGACAGATCAAAGTGACGGTCATACGCGAAACGCGCGCGGTCGAGTACGCCA
>JANNUM010000073.1:0-3636 GCA_031395235.1 Chloroflexota bacterium | reverse complement strand
CGGGACGATGAACACGAGCGGCACGCTGCGATTCCGCGCGACGCGCGTGGGCGCGGACACCGCGCTCGCTCAGATCGTACGGCTGGTCGAGGAGGCGCAGGGCTCGAAAGCGCCGATCCAGCGCCTCGTCGACCGTGTCGCCTCCGTCTTCGTCCCGATCGTGTTCGCGGTCGCCACCGCCGCGGCGGTCGCGTGGTGGATCTATGGTCCCGAGCCGCACTTCGCGTATGCGGTCACTGCGTTCATCGCGGTGCTGATCATCGCCTGCCCCTGCGCACTCGGGCTCGCGACCCCGACCGCGATCATGGTCGGCACGGGCCGCGGCGCGACGCGAGGCATCCTCATCAAGAATGCTCAGGCGCTCGAGATGGCGCAGAAGATCGACGTCGTCGCGTTCGACAAGACCGGCACGCTCACCGTCGGACGGCCCGAGGTCGTGGACTGGGTCACCTGCGCAGACATCGGCGAAAACGAGGCGCTGCGGCTGATCGCGAGCGCCGAGCTACGGTCGGAGCACCCGCTCGCCGCCGCAGTGGTCGAGCACGCGCGGGCGAAGGGGACCCGGCTCAGCGAGCCGTCGTCGTTCGAAGCTCTCGCCGGCAGCGGTGTCCACGCCGTCGTCGACGGGCACGATGTCTGGGTCGGCAAGGCCGCCCTGGCTCGCGCGCACGGGTTCGCAGGCCTCGGCGACGGCATGCTCACGCACCATCAGAGCCAGGGAAGGACGACGCTCGTCGCGACGATCGATGGTCAGCCGGGTGCGGTCCTCGCGGTCGCGGACGTGCCGAAGGCCGCGGCGGCCGAGGCGATCAGAGAGATCAAGGCGCTCGGCGCGCGCACCCTCCTGGTGTCCGGCGACTCGCGCCGCACAGTGGAGGCGATCGCGAAGCAGCTCGGCATCGACGACGTGCGCGCCGAGGTGTGGCCGGAAGAGAAGGCGAAGATCGTCGCGGAGCTGCAGGAGCAGGGGCACCGCGTCGCGATGGTCGGCGACGGCGTCAACGACGCGCCCGCCCTGGCGCGCGCGGATCTCGGCATCGCGATCGGCAGCGGCACGGACGTAGCGATCGCCGCGGCGGAGATCGTCCTCATCGGTGGCGACCCCCGCGGCGTCCCGCGCGCGCTACGTCTCGCCCGCAGTACGGTCGCGACGATCCGCCAGAACCTGTTCTGGGCCTTCTTCTACAACGTCGCGCTCATCCCGCTCGCGGCCGGCGCGCTCTACCCCTTCACCGGCTGGCTGCTCTCGCCCGTCCTGGCCGCCGCGGCCATGGCGGTGTCATCCGTGACCGTTGTCTCGAACTCTCTGCGGCTGCGTACCGTATCCATCGACAAGTGACGCACATACGGCTCCTCATGTCTGAGGCGCCATGTCGGGGCAGGACAAGCGCTGCTCGTCCCGACGCGCTGAGCTACGGCCCCGTGTAAGCGAAGAAACCGAATGCCGCGTACTGCCCGGAGTGGTCATACCGGACGCCGTCGCGCACCGAGAAGCGCTCCGTCGCGAGCAGCGCCGCGTCCTTCAGGATCATGCCCTCGGGCAGCACGATCCGCGGATGGCTCGTCGCGTTCGTGACCGGGTTGCGGATGAATTGCGTCGTGCACTCGAGGGCGTTGCCGGCCTTGACGCGCGGGAGCTCACCTGAGAAGTTCGCCTCGTAGCGCACGAAGGTGGGTCCGTGCAGCTTCGTGAACGTCTTCCGGAAGATGCCCCACAGCCCACCCGCACTGCCCTCGACGAGCGCCGTGAGCGCGTCGCGCTGGCGCGGATCGGCGCGGTCGTCGATGAGCATTGTCGCGACGCCGTTGCCCTCGTGGATCGCCGCCGGCCAGTCGCAGAAGAGGCTGAAATACAGGCCGTCCAGCTTCGTCTCGCCGAACGCGCCCTCCTCGACCTCCCACGTCCAGCCGCCCTCGCAGTTCCCCTTCGTCGGTCGCGCGTTCACGTTGCACGGGCAGCCCCAGTCGCAGCTGCATGCGATGAGCACGCGGCCCTTCATCGTCCACTTCGTCGCGATCATTTCTGCCATCTCTACTCCTCCATCACATCGCCATCGGCATTACGAGCTCCGGACGGAGCGCCACCACGAGCGCGCCCAGGGCGAAGGCTACGCCTACGCCGCGGCCGAACCAGATCGCCCGCGGCACGAGCTTCTCCACCAGGACGATCAGCGCGATGAGCGCGACCCAGGCCAGACCCATCCCGCCCGCCGCGACGAGCACGGCCATGAGGGCCCAGCAGCATCCGAGGCAGTACAGACCGTGGTCGAGGCCGAGGCGCAGGGCGCCAAGCGTGCCGCCCCTCCAGTGCCGCACGAGGAAGTCGACCGGCCTCTGGCACGCGCGAAGACATGTCGCCTTCAGCGGAGTGAACTGGTACGCGCCCGCTGCGAGCAGGACCGCGGCGACGCCGAGCGGTCGCAGGTCCGGGTTCACCACCACATCGAGGACGCGCTGAGCCACCAGCACGATCGCGCCAACGGCCGCCCATACCACGAGGTAGCCCGTGCCGAACGCGAGCGTCCGTAGCTCGCCCTGCGTCCCATCTCCGGCCGACAGGCGATACAGCAGGAACATCGGCGCGCTCGAGGGCAGCATCATCGCCGCCATCATCACGATCCACGCGATGAGGAACGTCCCTGGATGAGTCATCGGGGTACCGGCGATGACCGCGGCCCATGCCGCGAGCGTTATCAGGCCGAGGCCTGCGGCCGTGATGATGGGGACCGAACGAAGGCTCAGGCGCATGTGCGTTCGCGGCGCAGTCTAGGCATTTGACACTCCCTCGGCAGGGCGATGGAATGGACTCGAATGGCCACCGCCGAACAGACCTTTCCGGTCGCGCGACCCCGTTACACGGGGATCCTCGAGTGGGTCACGACGACCGACCACAAGAAGATCGGCGTGCTCTACCTGTTCACGACGTTCTTCTTCTTCCTGTCGGGCGGTCTGCTGGCGCTCGCCATGCGGACGCAGCTCGCGACCGCCGATGGCACCGTTCTCACCGCGCAGCAGTACAACGCCGCGTTCACGATGCACGGGACGACGATGGTGTTCCTCTTCGTCGTGCCGGTGTGGACCGGGTTCGCGAACTACATCCTCCCGTTGCAGCTCGGCGCGCGGGACATGGCGTTCCCGCGGCTGAATGCGCTCTCGTACTGGCTGCTGGTCTCCGGCGGCGTCATCCTCTACTCGAGTTTCCTCGTTGGCCCGCCCATGACGGGCTGGACGATCTACGTGCCACTCTCGACGGCGCCGTTCTCACCGGGCAACGGCGTCGATCTCCTGATCCTCGGTCTCACCGTCCTGGGCTTCTCGTCGATCTTCGGCGCGCTCAACATGATCGTGACGATCTTCTCGCTGCGCGCGCCCGGCATGACTTTCCACCGCATCACCCTGTTCGCGTGGAGCGTGCTCGTCACGAGCTTCCTGCTCGTGCTCGCGATGCCGTTCCTGACGGTCGCGGGCACGCTGCTGCTCTTCGATCGCATCGCCGGAACGAACTTCTTCTCGGTCGCTGAGGGCGCCGATCCGCTGCTCTGGCAGTACCTGTTCTGGTTCTTCGGCCACCCCGAGGTCTACATCATGATCCTGCCCGGCTTCGGGGTCATCAGCGAAGTGCTCCCGGTGTTCTCG
>JANNUM010000205.1:0-2195 GCA_031395235.1 Chloroflexota bacterium | reverse complement strand
GTCGTCGCGATCGCCGACCCCGTGATCGAGCGGGCCCGCGCCTTCGCCGAGCGGTTCGGCATCCCGGAGGCCTACGCCTCCCACGACGCGATCATCGGACGCCGCGACATCGACCTCGTGGACGTGTGCACGCCGAGCGCGACGCACTTCGACCTGTCGATGGCGGCGCTCGAGGCCGGCAAGCATGTGCTCTGCGAGAAGCCGGTCGCCTACGACTACATGGAGACGCGCCGCGCCGCGGCGCTCGCGGCGGCCAAGGGCCTCAAGACCAAACTCGGCTTCACGTTCCGCTATGCTCCCTCGCTGCGCTACATGCGCCAACTGGTCCACGACGGCTTCATCGGCGACCCGTTCATCTTCAACGGCTACGAGCAGAACTCGCAGTGGCTCGATCCCCAGACGCCGCTGCGCCAAGTCGATCCGAAAGCCGATCAGTCGAAGCTCCAGACCTCGTCGCTCGAGGGCTATGGCGCGCCGATCATCGACATCGGACGATGGTGGGTCGGCGCGGACTACGCCCGCGTCGTTGGCATCATGAAGAACTTCATACCCGAGCGGATGGTCCGCGCGACCGGGCAGGTGATGCGGATGAACATCGACGATGGCGATGTCTACATCAGCGAATTCGGCAATGGCGCGATCGGCTCGGTGCAGACGAGCTTCGTCACCGTTGGCAACTACCCGGGCATCGAGGCGCGCATCTACGGTGAGTCGGGCGCGATCATCTGCCGTCTTGTCGAAGAGTTCGGCGTTGCCGAGACGATCAAGGTCGCGCGTCCGGACGACGTGGAGTTCAAGGAGCAAGTGATCCCGCAGCGGTTCTATCCGCCCGGGGGCGATCCACGCGAGTCCTGGCGGTCGCTGTTCTACGCGAACCTGATCCGCGACTTCGTCGACGAGATCCAGGGCGGAGGTCCGCGCAACCAGGGGAACTTCCGCGACGGCGCCGCGGTGCAGGAGGTCATCAACGCGGTAGAGCGCTCGCACCACGAGCAGCGTTGGGTGCAGCTTCCGCTCGAGCGCTAGCGCGACCGCCTTGGACGACCCCGCCGCCACGGCCTTGCTCGACGACTTCTTCTCCGCCTACTACCGGCGGCGGCCCGTGAACGCGACGTTCATCGGCGTCCACGAGCACGACGCGAAACTCCCGGACCTATCCGAGCGCGCCGTGGAGGAGACGCTTGGTGAGATGGACGGTCTGCTCCGGCGCCTCCGTGCGCTCCCGACCGCGCCGTTCGGCAGCGCGCAGTCCATCGACCGCGCTCTCGCGGAGGGCTTTCTCGAGATCCAACGGTGGGAATACGGATCGACGCACTTCCACCGCGGGAATCCCTCCTTCTATACGGGCGAGGCGATCTTCGGCGTGCTCTCGCACGTCCTCACGCGCTCCGCGCCGCCGGCGGAGCGCGTCGCGGCCGCGATCGCGCGGATGCAGGCGGTACCCGACCTGCTCGCGCAGGCAAAAGCGAACGTGCGCGCGGCCCCCGTGGCGTGGACGGAGCGCGCCGTGCGTGAATGTGCCGGCGCGATCGCGTTCCTCACCAGGGGTGTCGAGGCGCTCAGCGCGGATGAGCTTGTCGGAACGCCGGCGTTCGCAGCGGCCGCGCGCGCCGCCGCCGCGGCGTTCGAGGATCTTCGTACGCACCTCACGAACGAGCTGATGGGGAACGACACCGGCCGCTATGCCTGTGGCGCGGAGGCGTTCGCGCTGCTGCTGCGCCGCGGCCATTTCATCGAGCGCGACGCCGAGGAGATCGCTCGCTGGGCGGAGGACGAGATGCGCGAGGCGGAGGCCGACCTCGAGGCGCACGTGGCCGACGTCGGCGCCTCCTCCTGGCGTGAAGCGCTCGCACGTCTTGCCGATCACCATCCCTCGCCGAGCGACTATTACCGGCGCTTCGACGAAGTGCGCAACGCGTGCCGCAATGAGGTCGAGCGTGGCCGGCTCCTCACGTGGGTCGATTGGCCGCTGCGCTTCGTACCGCAGCCGTCGTGGGCGCGCGAGGCCGCGCCGTACCTCTACTTCCTACCGTACCGCTCGCCGCCAGCGTTCGGCGCAGCGCTCCCCCATGAATATTTCGTCGCTCCGCTTGATGCGTCGACGCCCGCCGACCGAGCCGAGCGGATCGTGCGCGAACAGAACGACAGCGTCATCAAGCTGAATCACGTCGTCCACCACGGAAGCGTGGGCCACC
>JANNUM010000548.1:0-2121 GCA_031395235.1 Chloroflexota bacterium | reverse complement strand
CGCCGCGCCCTGCGCCGCGGTGGCCAGGAAGTTCACGGGCATCCAGCTGTAGTTGGTGCGCCACACGTGCACGAAGCTCTGACGCTCGCTGATGGAGATGACGAGAGCGGTCGTGGCGGTGTTCACCAGGAAGTACGCCGCAGCCGAGACCGCGACGGCAATGAGCGTGAGCGCGATCTCACCGGGCGGCACCTGGCCACCCACCAGCAGGTACACGTTGCCGCCGACGAAGGCGCTCGTCGTCAGCGATCCAGCGTTGAAGAGCGCTTTGAGCAGGGGCTTGGGCTTGGGGGTGACCGCGTTCACGCCGGCCTGGAACAGGCTGACGATGACCGCGATCTCGGTGCCGTACAGCACGTAGCTGGCGATGACCGCGGCGAAGCTGATCGAGATGGCCGAGGAGCGGAACAGGAACACCGGCATGCGCTGGGCGGCGGCTGCAAGACCGATGAGGATCGCCAGCATCAGCGGGTCGACGCGATCGAAGCTCACCGTGCGCAGCGACTGCGCCAGCGCGGCGGCACCGAGTGCGGCGACGAAGAGGACGTAGAAGCGAAGTCCCTGCCTCATCGTGCGCCGTCCAACAGCGGATCTGTTTCCCAACTTACGGTCTCCCACATGACGCCCTCCCAGCTGACGCTCTCCCATGTCACGCTCTCCCATGTCACGCTCTCCCAAGTCACGGCTTCCCAGGTCACGCCCTCCCAGCTCACACCTTCCCAGGTCACGCCCTCGCTGACGACGCCGCTATTGACGAGGATCGTCATCAGGAGCCGCGATGGCAGCAGGCCGGCGTTCACGCCTTGCGCGCTCGCGCTGAGCGCCTTGGGCGCGTCGACGGCGTTGCGCGGCGATCCGGCGAGATCGCGACCGGAGCCGACGATCGCCGCCTTGGTCTTCGTCGGCGAGTAGTCGCGGTGGCGGCTCAGCACGAGCGCCGCGACGCCGGCGACCATCGCGCTCGAGACCGACGTGCCGGACATCCGGACGTAGGGGTCCTTCGCGCCGCGCGCGTCGCGCCCCGGCGACATCACGGAGGCCGGCTTCTGCGCGTCGAGCTGCGAGCCGATCGCGCGGAGCGAGACGACCCTGCGGCCGGGTGCGAGCACGTCGGGCTTGGCGAAACCGTCCCTGGTCGGGCCGCGACTGGAGAAGCTCGACTCACGGTCATCCCATGATGGCCGCGTGCCCTGGTCGTCGAAGCTTCCGGCGGTGACGATGAACGGGTCCGATCCGGGCGTTTTCGTGGTGCCCAGGACGGGACCGTCGTTGCCCGCGGCCGCGACGACAGTGACCCCGGAGAGCCACGCTGCCTCCGCCAGCGCCGAGAGCAGGTCCCGGTGGTACGAGTTGTTCTGGGTCGCGCCGAACGAGAGGTTCAGCACGCGGATCGCGAGCGCCTTGCGGTTCTTCAGGAGCCAGTCGAAGCCGGCGACGACGTTGGTGAGCTTGCCCGTGCCGGTCGTGTCGAGGACGCGGATGCTCACGAGGCGCGCGTCCGGCGCCACGCCGCGGAAGCCCTCAGCACGGAAGCCGTCGCCGCGGAAACCCCCACCGGTGGCCGCGATCACGCCCGCCAGGTGCGTGCCGTGACCGGCCGGGTCGAGGCGCGTATCGCCGTCCTTTACGAAGTCGACGCGTGCCACGACCTTGCCTGCGGGGAGATCCGGATGCTCGCCAATGCCGGTGTCCATGAGGGCGACCACGACGCCCGCGCCGGTCGAACGCGACCATGCATCTGGTGCATGGATCGCGACGTTGCCAATGCTGTCGTTGTTCGCGGAGTCGCCGCGCTTATCCAGATCCAGGTCGTCCCCGCCACCGGTCGCCGTGACGATCGTGTCGGTCGTGGCGCGGAGCACCGCGCGATCGGTCGCGACCATGGCGAGAGCCTGATCGCTCAGGCGGGCGCTCACGACGTTGACGCTGTCGAACGCGGCGACCTCGGTGGCGCCGGCGGTGGTGAGGCCGGCGGCCACAGTCCATGCGGTGCCGGCCGCGACCTGGATGAGGGCGATGTCGCCGGCGTGGAGGGCGGGATCGACGTCGACGCGCGCGACGGAGGCGCGACCGGTCCACGCGGTCCCGAGGAGCAGCGCGAAGATGATGATCGGCGTGACG
>JANNUM010000529.1:0-8535 GCA_031395235.1 Chloroflexota bacterium | reverse complement strand
GGCCGCGCCGATGCGCCAGATTACGGCAAGCTGCGCGTCCTGCGCTTCCCGCAGGACCGGCAGATCTTTGGTCCGCTGCAGATCGAAGGGATCATCGACAGCGATGCGACGATCAAGCAGCAGCTCACGCTGCTCTGTCCGCAGGGCGGCGGATCGACGTGCTTCCGCGGCAATCTGCTCGTGCTTCCGGTGGGCAACTCGTTCCTCTACGTCGAGGGGCTGTTCGTTCAGGCGACGCAGGGCCGCATCCCTCAGCTGCAGCGCGTGATCCTCGCGACCCAGGGTCGCGTCGTCATGGCCCCGACCTTCGAGGGCGCGCTCGATGCGCTCTTCGGTCCGGGCACCACGCCGCCGCCCACCCAACCGCCACCCGGTACGACGCCGCCGCCCGGCACGACGCCGCCGACCGCCGGCGCCATCGCCGAGCTCGTGAAGGCGGCGAGCGACCACTACCTGCAGGCGCAGGACGCGCTGAAGCGGAGCGACTTCGCCGAGTACGGCCGCATCCTGAAGCTCCTCGAGGACGATCTCGCCAAGCTCCGTGCCGCCACGGGCCAATAGACCCGCGGTCCTCGCCGCCCTCGTCCTCGGACTCTTCTGGTGCGTCGAGGGGATCGACGTCAACGCGCCGCAGGTCGACCGCGTCGTACTGCTGCTGACCGGCCTGGGTCTGGCGTGGGCGACGCTGCGCGACATCCCGCGAGTCGCTGCCTGCGCCGCCCTCTACGCGGTGCTCGTCGCTGCCTCGGAGCGTCTGCACCGCGAGCCGCTCGTCGATGGCAGCGACGTCCTGCGCGCCACCGCGGAATCGCTCGACGTCGTGTTCGCCGGCGGCAATCCGTATACGCACGTGCTGCAGAGCACGATCCCTGTCGGCTCGCCGTTCGTGTATCCACCAGGCGAGCTCGCGTGGTATGCGCTCCCGTACGCGCTGTTCGGCGACATCACGCGCGTGGACACCTGGGCCGGCATCGCCATCGTCGCCGCCATCGCGGCCGCAGGCTTCCGCCTCGGTATGGCGAACGTCGCGCTGCCCGCGATGCTCTACGCGTCCTGGGGCGCCGCCGGCTTCCGCGCGATCGACGGACAGAACGACGTCTCCGGGTCGCTCCTCGTCGTGCTCGCGCTCGTCGCGCTGGTGTTCGCGGAGCGGGAAGGCCGCTGGTCCAGCGGAGCGCTCGTGCTCTCGGCGGTGCTCTTTGGCTGGGCCATCGCGTTCAAACAGTTCGCCGTGCTGGTGCTGCCGCCGGTCGTGCGCTACCTCGCGGTCCGCGGCGGCGACTGGCGCCGCTACGCGCTCCTCGTCGCCTGCGTCGTTGCGGCGTTCGTCGTCCCGTTCTTCGTCCGCGACCCCGGCGCGTTCGTGGAGAAGCAGATCGCCGCGCTTACGTTCCACGACGAGATCTGGGGCGCGAACATCCTCAACACCCTCGCGCAGTACGGCGATCCGGCGCCGCTCGTGCCTCTCTTCGTCGCGATCTCTCTCATCGGCACGCTTACGCTCATCGTCGTGGTCGCCCGCTGGCGTATCCCGTCGCTCGGCGCCGCGGCGCTCGCGGGCGCGGGGATCGTGATGCTGCCGCTGCTCCTCGCGCGCTGGACGACGCAGCCGTATTACGTGTACGTGGGTGCGATCGCGGCCTGCGGTGTCGCACTTCTCGCGTCTAGAATCGACGCCGAATGACGCCCCTGCGCATCGCGGTGATCGGCGCGGGGTACTGGGGTCCGAACCTCGTCCGCAACCTCAACGAAGCCCCCGGTGCCGATCCCGTTGCCGTCGCGGACCTCTCTGCTGAGCGGCTCGAGGCTATCCACAAACGCTTCCCCGCGGTGCGCACGACGACCGACCATCGCGAGCTGTTCGCCGATGCGTCGATCGATGGGGTGTGCATAGCGACGCCCGTCGGCACGCACCGGCGGCTGGCGGAAGAGGCGTTCGCGGCCGGCAAGCACGTCTTCGTCGAGAAGCCGATCGCCGGCACGATCGAGGATGCCGAGGCGATCATCCGCGCCGGCGAGCGCGCACGGAAGACCCTGATGGTCGGCCACACCTTCGTGTACAACCCCGCGGTCGTGAACGTTCGCGAGCGGATCGTGCGCGGCGACCTCGGGAAGATCTACTACGTCGACAGCCAGCGCGTGAATCTCGGCCTGCATCAGTTCGACGTCAACGTGCTCTGGGACCTCGGTCCCCACGACGTGTCGATCACGCTGTACTGGCTCGACGAGGAGCCCGAATGGGTCCAGTCAATCGGCGCGTGCTACACGCAGCCCGACATCGAGGACGTCGTGTTCCTCACCATGGGCTTCCCGTCCGGTGCGATCGCGCACGCGCATCTGTCCTGGCTCGCGCCGAGCAAGCTGCGGTCGATGGTGGTGATCGGCTCACACCGGATGGCGGTATACGACGACGTGCAGTCGGTCGAGAAGGTGAAGATCTACGACCACGGCGTCGGCGAGCTCTCCAGCGAAGAGCTGCGGCGCAGCTACCGCTCCGGCGATATCCGCAGCCCGCGCGTCGACGGCACCGAGCCGCTGCAGATGGAGATGCGGCACTTCATCGAGTGCGTGAACACCGGAGCGCGGCCGCGCAGCGATGGCGAGGCGGCCCTTCGCGTCGTGCGCGTGCTGGACGCGGGGATGCGCTCGCTGCGGGCCGGTGGCATCCGCGTGGCGTACCGCCAGGAGGCCGCGAGGCCGGAGCCGGCGCGGGCGTGACGTCGCTCGGCGTGGTGATCCATCCGACGGCCGTGATCGCAGCCAATGTCGAGCTCGGATCGGGGACGGTGGTCGGCGAGTACGTGGTGCTCGGCCGCGCGCCGCGTGGAAAGAAGGAAGGCGAGCTCCCTCTGACGATCGGCCCGGACTCGATCATCCGCCCGTTCACCACGATCTACGCCGGCACGACGATCGGCGCGCGTCTGCAGACCGGCCAGGGCGCCTCGATCCGCGAGGACAACGTGCTGGGGGACGACGTCTCGGTCGGCACGCACGCCTCGCTCGAGTTCGGCAACCGCATCGGCTCGGGGGTGCGCATCCACACCGGGTGCTTCCTCGAGCTCGTCACGCTCGAGGACGAGGTGTTCGTCGGCCCGCATGTCGTCTTCACCGACGACCCGCATCCGCAGTGCCCGGCGTACCTCCAATGCGTGAAGGGCGCGACCGTCCGCCGCCGCGCGCGCCTCGGCGCGAACAGCACCATCCTGCCCGGCGTCGAGATCGGCGAGGACGCGCTCATCGGTGCGGGCAGCGTCGTCCGCGAGCGACGCATCGCGCCGCGCACGGTCTGGGCGGGCAATCCCGCGGTACAGCTCAAAGGCGACATCACCGACCTCGCCTGCTTCGTCGGCATCTATCCGCACGCCTATGCCTGGCTCGAAGAGCACTCTCCTAACTCTCCTAGGGCCCGGCGATGACAAACGACGAGCTGCAGCGTGGCATCGCGGAGTTCGAGACGGCCCACGCGGAGCTCGAGGCGTTCTTCCGCGAGCTGTCGGATGCGCAACTGGACGGCCCGGTGTGGGACGAGGGCATCGGATGGCGCGTGCGCGATCTATTGCCGCACATCGCCCGCTGGCAGCGGATGGCTGCGCAGGCCGCGCGGCTCATCGCCGGCGGCAAGGAGCCATTGCCGGAGGGGCAGATGCTCCTCCTTACGTTCGTCGGGATCACGCAGTCGGTCGACGATGTGAACAACGAGACGTACCAACGCTGGCGCGAGCGCCCGGTCGCCGACCGCGTAGTCGAACTGCACGAAGCGCACGCGGAGCTCGTGGCCGCCCTGCGCGCGCTGCCGCTCGATCGCATCATCGGACCGGATGGTCGTCCGTATCGCTACTTCTGGCAGCCTGGCATCAACCACCTGCGCCAGCACCGGGAACACGTCGCGACCGCACTAGCGAAAAAGGGAGCCAGTACATGACCGTCGTCACTCAGGAGATCCCGCTCGTCGACCTGAAGGCTCAGTACGCGACGATCCGCGACGAGGTCCGTCAGGCGATCGACGAGGTGTTGGACAGCATGCAGCTCACGATCGGGCCGAACGTCCGCGCCTTCGACAAGGAATGGGCGGAGTACTGCGGCACCGCGCACGCGATCGGGGTCGGCTCCGGCACCGACGCGCTGCAGCTCGCGATCCGCGCCTGCGGCGTTTCCTCGGGTGACGAGGTGATTACGGTGTCATTCACGTTCTTCGCGACTGTCGAGGCGATCGTGTACGCGAACGCGCGCCCGATCCTCGTCGATGTGGACGAGCGGTCGATGCTCATGGACATCGGCTCGGTCGCGTCACGCATCACGCCGCGGACGAAGGCGATCGTCCCGGTGCACCTGTACGGGCGGACCGTCGACCTGAAGCCGCTTCGCCAGCTCGCGCAGGACCGCGGGATCACGATCATCGAGGACGCTGCGCAGGCGCACGGCGCGCTGCTCGATGACGGCAAACGAGCCGGCACCGGCGGCCGCGCCAATTGCTTCTCCTTTTACTGCAGTAAGAACCTCGGGGCCTATGGCGAGGCCGGCAGCATCACGACGAACGACGAGAAGCTCGCCGACGACCTGCGCGCGCTGCGGGAGCACGGGCAGTCGACGCGCTACTACCACCCCATCGTCGGTTACAACGCGCGGCTCGACGAGATCCAGGCCGCGATCCTGCGCATCAAGCTGCGACGTCTCGACGAGTGGAACGCGCGCCGCCAGGCGATCGCCGCCCGTTACAACGAGCTCCTAGCCGGCGGCGAGATCGTCACGCCTGAGATCCCGCGCGGTGGCCGCCACGTCTTCTATTGCTACGCGATCCGCGTGCCGGGCGGTCGGCGCGACGGGCTGCGCGCGCACCTCACCGAACGCGGCATCGGTACGCAGATCCATTACCCGGTGCCGATCCACATGCAGGAGGCCGCGCAGTTCCTCGGCTATCGGAAGGGGGATCTGCCGGTAACGGAGAAGGTGTCGGGCGAGGTCCTGTCGCTGCCGATGTACGCCGAGTTGACCGACGCTCAGATCGACCGCGTCGCCGCGGGCGTCACGGAGTTCATGAAGAAGGCCTGACCCGCAGGACGGCCGTGAACCAGCGCGACACCTCGCCTGCGGCGTCGGTCGCCGCGGCGACCTTCCGCGCGATCTCGTTGATCTTCGCCTCGTAGTCAGGCTGCGCCGGCGCGACGAGCAGCGGGTGGACGACCCGTGCGACGAGGTCGTACAGGCCGTACCGCCGGATCTGCACGATCTCGAAGTGCCGGCGGAGGAACGGCCACAGCGTCATCTCGTCAAGGTCGGAGTTGAACGGGACGTCGGGCATGCGCGGCAGCCCCACCTGCTCGCGGAGTGCGTTGAGCCCCTCGCGGCCTTGCCGCGTCCCCTCCTGCATCACGAAGTACCCGCCGGGACGGATCACGCGAGCGATGTGCTCGATCGCCCTCTGCTGGTTCTCCCAGGTCGCGAGGTTGATGAGACAGCGCTGCGCGACGGCGACGTCGAAGCTTTTCGCCGGGTAGGGAAGTGGCGACAGGATGTCGCGGACCTCGAAGCTGATGTTCGGGATATCGCCGTACTCGTGCTTCGCCCGCGCGATCATCGCCTCGGAGTAGTCGATCGCGACGATGTGCTCGGCCTGCTTCGCGAAGATCGCCGTCGAGTAGCCGTTGCCGCAGCCGACATCGAGGATGCGCTGCCTAGGCGGGATGTAGCGGAGCGCCTCGTCGATCTCGAGCATCCGCTGGTTGCGATCGGACATCGTGACGTACGTGCCCTGGAGCTGCGTGTCCTTGGCGCGGCCGTCCCAGGTCTCCTTGATGCGGTCGATGGACGAAGTTTACCGGCCGCGACGGGCGCACTCGCGAGCGCCCGCCGCGGCGGCGAATTACGTGAGGTTGTTGCCGATGTTGCTGAAGATGTTCTGGATCTGCCCGCGGAGGAAGATCATGGCCACGATGACCGCGATCGCGATGACCGCGATGATGAGTGCGTATTCGACAAGGCCCTGGCCGTCCTCGTCACGGAAAAACATCTGAAGATTCATTTCTGTGTAGTCCTCCTTCCCTTCGTTTTGCCTTGAATGGTCAAGGCTTGGAGCAGATTCTGCCCCACCTGAGCGACAATAATGGCCGTCTTTTGGTCGCCCGAGCGGGGGAAATTAGTCCTGGCGCTGAGGCCAACGGACCGGAAAACGCCCAATTCCGGGCCTTTCCGATGCGTGCCTGGCGCCTCGTCGGTAGGCTGGGATGCGCATGGGGCGGATGGTGGTGACGGGCGGCGCCGGCTTCATCGGAAGCCACGTCGTCGATCGGCTGGTTGAGCAGGAACACGAGGTAGTCGTGATCGACGATTTCTCGGTCGGACGCGAGGAAAACCTGGGCCAACACGCGCGCAATCCACGCGTCACCGTGGAGCGGGCGGATGTCCGTGATCAGCGGGCGATGACGCGGCTGCTGCGTGGCGCGGACACGGTCTTCCATCTCGCAGTGCAGTGCCTGCGAGTCTCGCTGTACGACCCGCTGCTCGTTCACGACGTGAACGCGACGGGAACCCTCATCACATGCTTGGCCGCACGCGATGCGAGCGTCAAGCGGTTCGTGTATGTGTCGTCGTCGGAGGTATACGGCTCCGCGGTTTCGGCACCCATGAACGAAGACCATCCATTGCGGCCCAGCACTCCATACGCCGCGAGCAAGCTCGCAGGAGAGGTGTACGCGCTCTCGTTCGCCAGGACGCATGGACTCCCAGTGATCATCGTTCGACCGTTCAATTCGTACGGCCCGCGGGAGCATCACGAAGGTGCGAGCGGCGAGGTCATCCCGCGATTCGTGATCCAAGCGCTGTGTGACGTCCGACCGACGATCTTCGGCGACGGCGAGCAGACCCGTGACTTCACGTGGGTGCCGGACACCGCGCTCGGCATCGTTCGCGCGGGGGAATGCGACGAGCTTCTTGGCCGCGCGGTCAATGTCGCATGCGGCGAGGAGGTGACGGTGAAGCGCGTCGCCGAAATCGTCCTGCGGAGCCTCGGCCGCGAGTGGCTCGGTATCGCCCATGCCCCCGAACGTCCCGGCGATGTCCGCCGGCATTTCGCGGATATCGGACTCGCGCGACGGCTGCTCGACTTCACTCCGACGGTATCCATCGAGGAGGGGATCCGGCGTTACGTCGACTGGTTGCGCGGCAGTGCGTCAGATCCCCACGTGCTGCTGGCCGAGCAGGAACAGGTGAACTGGCTGCCCCAGAAGCGTTCTTCATGAACATCCCGATCACCAAGCCCGCGCTCGGCGAGGAGGAGGCTCGTGCGCCCTACGAGTCGATCAAGAGCGGCTGGGTGACGCAGGGTCCAAAGGTCGCCGAGTTCGAGAAAGCGGTCGCGTCGTACGTCGGGGCGAAGCACGGCGTCGCGACGACGTCGTGCACGACCGGACTGCATCTCGCGCTCGCGAGCATCGGTGTCGGGGCCGGCGACGAGGTCATCGTGCCGTCGTTCACGTTCATCGCGTCCGCCAACGCGATCCTGTACACCGGCGCGGACGTCGTCTTCTGCGAGGTCGATCCGCGGACCTTCAACGTCGACCCGAGCGACATCGAGAAGCGCATTACCAAGCGCACGAAGGCGATCATGCCGATCGACCAGATCGGGCTTGCCTGCGACATCGCCGCGATCAACGAGATCGCGAAGCGTCACGGCACCCTGGTCGTCGAGGACGCCGCGCCGGCGATCGGCGAGTCATACAAAGGACGCAAGGTGGGCTCGAACGCGCACCAGACGGTGTTCTCGTTCCACCCGCGCAAAGTGATCACCACGGGCGAGGGCGGGATGATCACGACCGACGACGACGCGCTGGCGGATCGGGCACGCAAGCTGCGCGCGCACGGCATGAGCGTGTCCGACCTCGAGCGTCACCGCTCGGACCGCGTGATCATCGAGGAGTACGACGAGCTCGGGTTCAACTACCGCATGACCGACATCCAAGCGTCCATCGGCCTGGTGCAGCTGCGCCGCCTCGATGAGCTCCTTCGGGTGCGCCGCGCACGGGCGAAGCGTTACAACGAGGAGCTCTCCGAGATCCGCGGGATCGAAGTGCCCTTTGTCCCGCCTTACGCGGAGCACACCTATCAGTCGTACTGCCTGCGCCTCACGAAGGAGTGCCGCCAGGGTCGCGAGGAGCTAATGACGAATCTGCTGCGCCGCGGCATCGCGACGCGCCGCGGTGTGATGGCGTCGCATCTCGAGAAGACGTACACGTCGCGGTATGGCCAGGTGAGCCTGCCCGTCACGGAGGCGGCGACACGCACGACGATGCTCATTCCGCTCTACGCCTCGATGACCGACGAGGAGCAGACCTACGTGATCGACGCACTGCGCGAGGAGCTCGGTGGGTAGCTCGTAGCTAGTAGGCGCGTTCGAAGAGCTCGTGGATCGCCGCGCTGATGCGCCGTGCTGTGAGGGCTGGATCACGCGGTCCGCGGCGGGCTGCTGCCAGCGGGCCCGGCGACGTCGGAGTATCGAACAGGGGTAAGGCGATCACGTGGGCCCTCGCGACCACTTCTCCG
>JANNUM010000505.1:0-3309 GCA_031395235.1 Chloroflexota bacterium | reverse complement strand
GCGGTAGGTCTGCTTTCCGGACACGGTGCGGTCGGCGTCACCGATCCGGATGCGGAGGTTCGCTCCGTTGTCGCTCGTCTCGTACGTCAGGCTCCGCCCGATCGCGACGCGTATAGAGCGCACGTCCACGTCGTATACGCGCACCATCTTGGGATCAGGGTCCCACTGGTAACGCACCGGGATCTCGCGGAAGATGCCGTGACGATCGGTCAAGAGCTGGAAATCGACGTCGATGGCCTCGCTTATGAGGAGAGTGCCGTCGCGCTGGATCTCGATGTCCGCCGCGAAGCGGTCGATAATCCAACCCTCGTCGGCCGACGTGGGTGAGGCAAACAGCAACAGCGCTGCGACGACAGCGAGCAGCGCGCGTGCGGCGAGCCGGCGCGGGCTCGCGATCACTCCAGAAGAGTGGCGAAGACGGTCGCGAGCCCGAGGAACGTCATGAAGCCGACGATGTCCGTGATGGTCGTGAGGACGATCGAAGACGACTGCGCCGGGTCTTGGCCCAGAGCCTTCAGCAGGAGCGGGACCGCCGCGCCCGAAATACCCGCGATGCTCATCGATATCACCATGGCCGCAGCGATGACGAGCGCGAGTCCCGCGCTCTGGCTCCAGACGTACACGGCGACCGCGGTGACCGCCGCGCACGCCAAGCCGTTGATGATCCCGGTGCCCGCCTCCTTCCAGATGAGCCGCGGCCAATGCGTCGGCCGGACTTCGCGCAGCGCCAGGCCGCGCATCGTCACGGCGAGGGCCTGCATGCCGCTGTTACCGGATTGGCCGGCCACCACGGGCATGAGCACCGCCAGCGCCGTGAAGCGCGCGATGGTCCCCTCGAAGAGGCCGACGACGAACGCGGCGGCGAAAGCGGTCGCGAGGTTGATCTCCAGCCATGGCAAGCGCTGGCGGACGGCGAAGCGCACGCGCGACAGCGCGCGCTCCTCTTTGCCGACGCCGACCATCGTCTGGATGCCCATGGTCGCCTCGGCCTCGGCCGCGGCGACGAGCGTCCGGTAGCGGATCACGCCAACGAGCTTGGAGTCGGCATCGACGACGGGCAGCGTCGCGACGCGTCGCTCGTCGAGCGCCTTCACGACCTCCTCGCGTGAGGCGTTGACGAACACGGAGATCGGCTCGCCGCGGATCAGGTCACGCAGCTGGGTATCCGGCTCTGCGGTCGCGATCTCGCCCAGAGGCACGGCGCCGGCGAGGTGACCATTGCCGTCCATCAGGTAGATCGAGCCGAGCTCCTTCTCCTTGAACGTCCGCATCTTCCGTAGGGCTCCTTCGACGGTCGTGTCGGGGCCGAACGCGCTGATGCGCGGATCCATGAGGGCACCGGCAGACTCCGCGGGGTACGCGAGCATCTCGCGGATCTGCCGCGCGACGCGCTCATCGAGGCGGGCCAGCTGCGCTTCGCGTGCGACGGGGTCGAGCCCCCCGATGATCGGCGCCGCCTTCGCGGGATTCGTGACGGCGAGCATGGCGCGCACGAGGACGTCGTCGAGCAGTGTCAGCACGTCCGCCGCGACCCGGGGATTCAGCCGCTCGAGGATCTGCGCCGCGGCCGTCGGCGTCGGCGCGCGCGCGAGGAGCAATGCGGTGTCCTCGGGCGAGCGCTCGTTGAGGAACGCCGCGACCTCTTCGGGGTGGTGTCGCAGATACTCGGTGTTGAGCGCACGCGCCGTCTCGAGCTCGAGATCCGCGAGCGTCAGGACGTTCGCGGCAACGCGTTGGATCGTGTCGGTCGCTTCGGCCACGCCGACAGTATCGCCGAACGACTCAGCGCTCGGCGCGAGATCAGCCCGTCTGCTTGACCTCGATCTTGCCTTCGGACCGGCGCACCTCGTAATGCGGCTGAGGGAACACCGCGGGGCCGCGGTTCACACTGCCGTCCGCAAGCTCGAAGCGCGAGCCGTGGCACTTGCACTCGATGCGCTTTCCGTCGTCCACGAGCTTGCCCTCGGAGAGCGAGCACCCCTGATGAGAGCAGGTGTCGTGGAGGGCCATGATCTTCTCGCCGCGGCGCACGACGACGAGCGTCTGTGCGCCTGCCTTCGCCTTCGTCGGCTGGTCTTCGGGCACGCTGTCGAGGTCGAGCGCCTGCCACTTCGTACCACCACCGCGCCAGGCATGGCGGTCGACCTGGCTGCCGAGGTTGAAGACGAGCTCGCCGCCGAGATAACCGCCGACGACCACGAAGAGAAGTCCGAGGCCGGCGAACAGCGCCGCGCCGTTCTCGAAGAGCGGCCACCACCCGAGGCGCGCGCCGAGCGAGACGAAGTACAGGAGCGCGGCGAGCAGCATCGAGGTCGAGTGCAGGCTGCCGATGCGCTTGCCCGTGCCCTCCAGATCGAGGTAGTCGGCGTAGCCGGCGAGTGCCGCCGCGAGCATGCTCACGAAGCCGACGCCGATCGCCCATGTCGCCGCCTCCGGCTGTCCCACGACATCGAGGAGGGTGCCGATGACGAGCGCGCCTATCGGGACGTCGGTCAGCATCGGATGCACCGGATGGCCGAGCCACGTCCCGTGGAGGAGGTCGCGCAGCGCCGGGAACGGACCATAGATGGCGCGGAAGATGCGCTGCATGAGATCGCCGAGTGGGTCGGCCCACACGGCCTGCGCGTTCCAAACGGGCTCAAGCCAGCGGCGGATCATGCGCGGCGATTCTGCCACGATGCGCACCGAAGAGCGCTTCCCCCCCATGAGCACTCTGCTTCCGCACGTCTGGAAGCCAGCCGTCATTTCGCCAGTCGGTGGAGGGCGGCCTCAACGTCGCGCGGCACGCTGACACGCTTGGTCCGCGCCGCCGCGCCACGGTCCACACGGATCGCGCCGCGGGGGACGCTGAGCGCCTTTGCCAGGAGGGCCACCACCGCGTAGTTCGCCTTTCCCTCCACCGGTGGCGCGGTCACGCGGACGAGCAGCGCGCCGTCCCGCTCGCCGCCCACCGCGTTCGCGGCTGCGCGCGGCGTCACGCGGATCGTGAAGGTCACGCGCTGGCCGTCGCGGCGGACCGCGAGCATCAGAACGGCGGGTTCGGGATCGCCGGCGGCAGTACCCGCAGGATGATGCTCGCGATGATCTGGATGAGCAGCAGCGCGATAAACGGCGAGAAGTCCATACCGCCCGCCATGGGCATGTGGCGGCGGATCGGAGCCAGCACGGGCTCGGTGACGTTCCACACGAGCTCGTTCAGACCGAAGGGCAGGCGCATCGGCACCCACGCCATGATGACTCGCGCGAAGATCGCGAGCACCAGCGCCTGCGAGCAAATGTTGATGAAGGCCTCGAGGAACACGAGGAGGA
>JANNUM010000501.1:0-2986 GCA_031395235.1 Chloroflexota bacterium | reverse complement strand
GTGGACACCTTCTTCCCGGTGTATGCGCCCGCGATCGGGATCTCGCTTGCGACCGTCGGAGTGCTCCGCGCCTTCAAGAGCGGCGCGGCGATCTTCATCCGATCGACCGGCGTCGTGCTGCTTCGGGCGGTCGACTACCACCGCGTCACGCTCGTCGCGGTCGTCGCCGCGGCCGCAGCGACCGTGGCCTTACCGCTCTCCAGCTCTTTGGCGATCCTCATACCCATCTTTATCGTGCTCGGTCTCGCGCGCGGGGTCCTGCGCGCCACGAGCGCCGCGACGGTCGCCGAGCTGCGCAGCGAGGGACGCGACATCGGCCTCGCCTCCGGGGTCTACAACTCCGGCCTCGACATCGGCACCATCGTGGGTCCGGCCCTCGGGGGCGCGGTCGCCAGCGTCTTTGGTATCCCCGCGATGTTCCAGATCATCGCCGTGCTGAGCCTGCTCGGCTGGCTCGCCGTCGCGGTGTCCAGTCCCACGACGCGCGCGGCCGCTGGTCTGGCGAAACGTCATACCATTGGACCTCCGCCGTAAGGGCGACCTCATCACATCCGGAGGAGACCAAAGTGGGCGAGGACGGCCGCACCTTCCTACGTGGCATCGGGTCGGAGACCTACGGACTCGGGGAGTTCCGGGCGAAGCAGCGCGGCGCTCCGCGCGTCCGCCGCGCCGGGACGGTCACGGACGACGCCAGCGTCGGCCACTCGGGCGATTCCGATGCGAACCAGTCGCGCACCTGGTGGATGCTCGGGCCCGGCGATGAATCGTTCCTCACTCAGACGCTGCAGGTCCACTTCGTCGAGCTGAAGCCCGGCGGCACCAACCACGGTCACGGCCATCAGAACGAGGCCCACTTCTACATCCTCGAGGGCAAGGGCTACGAGATCCATGACGGCCAGCGCTACGAGTGGGAGAAGGACGACCTCGTCATCGTCCACGCCGACAGCAAGCACAAGCACTACAACCGCTCGACTACCGAGCGCGCGCTCGCGCTGGTGATGAAGGCGAAGACGTCGTGGATGGTCCTTGGTCTCCTGCAGCAGGGGCGATCGGCGCCGTTCGAGGACGAATCACGCTTCGGTCCGCGGCAGGAGTGGTCGCAGCTCTGGAGTCCCGGCTGGGAATCGAAGCAGAAGGTCATCAAGCCGTCGGACACCAAATGGGAGACGACGCGCGACGGGCGGATACGCTCGATCCTCAGTCAGGAGCGGACCGACGCGCGCACGCACAGCCTGGATCTCTATCAGCAGGAGATCCCCGCCGGCGGGCGCTCGGGGAAGCACTGGCACATGGCCGACGAGGCCATCTACGTCATCTCCGGCAGCGGCTACAGCCTGCAGTGGGACGTCGAGGCCGAGATCGAGGACAAATACCACGCGCGCATCGCGAAGGAGCCGACGCGCTGGGAGTTCTCCGCCGGTGACCTGCTTTACGTTCCGCAGAACACCGTTCACCAGCAGTGGAGCAGCGGACGCGAGCCGCTCGTCGTGCTCTCGGCGCAGAACCGGCTGTTCAAGCTCCTAGGCTACGACAGCGTGGTGCATCTCGAGGACGCTCCGGAGTACGGCGGAAAGGCGCGTCAGACCGTCGCCGCGGGCGACTGAGCGTCGCGTCGCGCCATAACATCGGGCCGGTGGGCGATTTCTACAGCGACTGGCTGCGCGCGAGCGCGCAGGTCGAGGCTGCGGTCGGGCGCGGTCCGGTCGTCGCGCGCGGCCGTGACCTCGCGTGGATCCCGACGCCGCAGGATGCGCGCGCGGCGATGCTCATCGGCGAGGCCACCGGTTTCCCGACACAGGGCACCGCGCTGCTCAAAGCGGAGATCCCCGCGGGCTGGCGCACCGGACGTCACGTGCACGGCGAGGAGGCGATCCACATCATCACCGGCACCGGCTTCAGCATCATCGGCGGCGCCCGTTATGACTGGAAGTCCGGCACCACGCTTCATGTTCCGTATCGCGCCGAGCATCAACACGTCAACACCGGGGACGGGGCCGCGGTCTACATCTCCGCGCTGACACAGGACCTCGACTTCTGCGCCGGGCTCGGCCGCCTCGAGCAGCGCGAGGAGAAAGCGCAGGGTCAGGGCGAGCTCGCGACGCGCTACCCCGCCGAGACGTCGCAGTTCGCCGCCGACGGACGGCGCATCGCGCTGCACCTTGAAGACGCGATGGATGAGAAGGCACGGCGGCTCGCGGGTCACGCGCATCCGAAAGCGGGCAAGGGCGCGCATCGCCATGCGGGCATCTGGATCCTGATGGGTGGCAGCGAGAGCCCGAGCGATGAGACGAACGGCTTCCGGGCCAAGGCCGCCGCGATGACGAACATCTTCGAGGAGACGCCGCATTCGAGCAGCCACAAGCACACGCACACCGAGGCGATGCTGTATGTCCTCGAGGGCCGCGGCTACTCGCTCATCGACGGCCGGCGCTACGACTGGGAAGAGGGCGATGCGGTCCACGTGCCGCCGCGGATGACCGAGCACGAGCATTTCAACGACTCCGACGCGCGCACGCGCACGCTGCGTATCGAGTTCGGCATCCGCTATTTCTACGAAGCGCTCTGGCGCGGCTACGAGAAGGTGCAGGACAAGCTCGAGGCATCCGCGCGATGACCGCCGAGGCGACGGCCTTCCGGGTCATCCATGCGCGCGTGCGCCGTCGCCGTCACCCGCTCCTGCGCTGGTATCGCCGCAACGAGCGGATGATCCTCAGCGTTTCCGGGGTCGTCGCGTTCTTCGTCGCGTGGCAGATCGGCTCGGACGCGGGCCTGATCCGCAAGTTCTTCTTCAGCTCGCCCCTCGCGATCCTCGCCGCCGGCGTGCAGGAGGTGCAGGTCCCGCGCTTCTGGGAGGACGTGAAGGTCAGCGCGATCGAGCTCGGGGTCGGCTCGTTCGCCGCGATCGTGCTCGCCGTGCCGCTCGGGATCGCGATCGGCTGGTATCGCCGCGTCTCGCTCATCTTCGATCCGTGGCTCAACTTCTTCA
>JANNUM010000494.1:0-2449 GCA_031395235.1 Chloroflexota bacterium | reverse complement strand
GGAGTGCGGGGTTGAACTTCAGCTCCTGCGTGCGGACGGTGAACGTCTCCAGAGAGTCGAACAGAACGGCCACCATCGGCGGGATCTTTCCTGCGGCGAGGAGGTTGTCGAGCACCGTCGGCGTCCGGTTCACGTGGAGGTACTGCCAGCCGTCGAACGCGAGGAGCAACCAGCACTCGTCCAGACGGTCGTACCCGGGCGGCGTGTAAACCCAGACGCGCCGCTCGTTCCCAAAGATCTCGCTCCGGAAACGATGCAGCTCGACACGGCCCTTCGGCACGTCGGGGACCACCTCGATCCAGGGTTGCGCTGGCGCCTCTGGCAGAACCGCGGTGGAGAGCACTCCTCGCGGACCGAATATCCACGCGACCTCTGGATGCTCCTCGTCCTGAGGGACCGCGAAGGGATGGCGATTCAATGGGTCCGGGATCGCATGCAGATGGGCCGTCAGCTTCTCTTCGGGATCGTTGACCACGATCGCATAGGTCGTACGGTGGTCCGGCCGCACCGTGAAGGGATGGCTGTACCAAACGTCCGTGTCGGCGAGACGAGCGAGCGCGCTCGCGGCCTTGTCGCCGGGCGGCCAAGAGAGGGAAGAGACCCTGACGGTCCTGGTCTCCGCGTTGCCGCGCCAGACGAATGTCAGCTGGTACCGGCCCGCCGGATCATCAGCGATCGGCTCCGCGAGCGGAGTGCCTCGCTCCGCCATCTCGTCCCAGAACGCCGAGAGCGCAAGTTCGTCGCCAGCGTCGAGTTGCTGGCGGAGCGCCGTGATCCGCGGGCTCTCAGCCGGGACGTTGGGCATTCGCGCACATCGTACTGAGTCACCACGGAGCAAGACGGCTTCGACCGGCCCCAGGTCGTGTGAACCAAAATGGATCATCAATTGGGTGGACGACCAAGTAGCCTCACTTCGAGTCGTCGTCCAGCCTCAACAGCGCAGCTAATTCACTCAGCTCGCGTTGGCACCTGAGGAGCAGGTCGAGAAGGCCAGGCCGTTTGATGCGGTTTGATCGGTTCGAAGTATGTCCGGTACGGTCTACACGCCGCTGTGTGGATTCGCGTTTTGTGCGTCAGGTTTTCGCGATTAGTGCGTCATCTTCGCGGTTAGTGCGTCACTTCTTTCGCCTTCTTCGTCGCGGAGTTCCTTCCGCCGCGCTCGCCGGTCAGATCGGGAACGCCATCCTCGGGATCATCCTTGCGCTCGGCTTCGCCTGGATCGGTGGCTCGATGTAGACCCGGGGCCAGTAAGCACCCGCCCACTACGACTATTCTCACGCTGTTCGGGCTAGCGGGTTGTGATGGCGAGGGAGGATCCTGGGCAATGACGGCGACAATGGGCATTTCCACGAGATGGGGCATCTTCGATCGAGCGCTGCTGATCGCTCTCATTCTCGCGATGATCCCAGGCATCCCGGGGGTCGGGATCGAGACTCGCGCATCGGGTTCCGACGCGCTGGTGGCGGTGTACACCGTTGCCGGGCTCGCACCCATCGTCGCGCTCGCCGCGTCGTGGAAGTGGCCGCTCGCGGCGGGCTGGATCGGAGTCGTCGCCGGCGTGCTCGCGACGGGATTGGGCGCGCTCGACCTGGGTGGGGTCCTCGGGGACCCGCCCCCGACCGGCATGATCGTGGTGGATGCGGTCTACGCGATCGTGGGCGTCGCGGTGGCGTGGCGTAGCTGGCGTGTGACACGCCGCGGAGCATGACCAACGAGCTCATCACCGCGCGACGATGGCGAGCGGACCCGACGGCCGGGCGGATCGCCATCGTGAGCGGGATCATCGCGGCGGTGGGCGTCGTGTTCCTGATCCTCTTCTACGTGCTGACTTTCGCGACGCCGCTCAAGGATGTCGGTGCGCTGTTCGGAGGGCTCAACGACGCGATGATCGCCATCCAGTACCTGCTGACGATCCCGCTCGCGCTGTCACTGCGCCGGATCCTCCGGCCACACGCTCCAACGCGGATCGAGGTCGCGACGCTCGTGGGGATCGCGTCGATGCTCGCCGTCGTCGCGCTACAGATGGCGTTCATCGTCGGGGTCCTGACCTTTCAGCAGCAGTTTCCATGGGTCTCGCTTGCGATGATCGTCGGGGTCGGCTTCTGGCTGGTGACCACGGGACTGGTGGCCCGCGCGACGGGCCGCTTTCCGAACAGCCTGCGCATGAGCCTCATGGCCGTGCCTTATCTCGGCTATCCCCTCTGGGCTTCTTGGCTCGGGAGACACCTGCTCAGGTCTTGACGCCGCTCCCGACAGACGCCCGGATTGCAGCCGATCCCTCGGATGAGGAAAGTGGACTCTCGCCGCAGTAGCGCGGCGAGGTCAGCACCCTCTTGCTGGCACCGGATCAAGAGATCGAGAAGTCCGGTCGATCGCGTTGACCGTCCAGCCCCGGGCACGTAGGCGAGCAGAAGAACGATGAGCAGGATTCGGGTCGAAGCGTGTCCAT